>JAVBSQ010000092.1:0-14779 GCA_031556695.1 Bacteroidales bacterium
TAGGCACATGCCAGCTTGGCGGACAAATACCGCGACCGGTGGTGCCGCGACCGTTATTTTTTTGGGCATTAGCTGTAGTCACCAGTACTCCGGAGCTGAGATAATAACCGCTTACCCATGATTCACTCCATGTTGAGGTGCCGCAGGATGTTTTGGTATCATCAGTACAACGGCCGTCCACCATCATTGCCGTTTCCCAGGTATATAAGGCGCCATAGGTAGCACACACCTGTGTTTGATTACTGAAGGGGCCTGTAGAAGTATAGGTTTGACCGGCTCCATTGCACCAATAAGAACCAATAGCAGCCGTTCCACTGCCGGTTGATGTAAACGTAACACCGTTAGCCCTGTTGGTATAGTTATTATAGGTCAAGCCTGTTGTATAGTTCAGGTTTTTAGCCATCCAGTAGCGGCCATCAGGCATTTGCACCACCTTATATAATTGGTTATCCCGCTCATCTTTCAGTGTCCATGAGGATCCCGCCACACCTCCGGCAGGATTAAATCCGGAGAAGGTAGCCGTAGATCCCGGCGCATGGCCTTGGTTAATTTTCAAAGTCCAGGAGCCTGCAGATAATTCAGGGGTAGTTGAGCATGTTTTATCTTTCACTTTGCGTGTATAAACATGCACGGTGGCTGCCGATGCATCAGAAGTGGACGGTGTGTAAGTAGTGGCCGTAGCGCCACTGATCAAGATACCGTTTTTATACCAACTATAAGTGTAAGTGCCATCACCTCCGGCGGCAGCAACAAGAGAGGTAATGGTGGTTAAGCTGGAGGGCGATACCGTAACCGTTTGCCCCGTTGAGGAGATGGTTCCGGACGAGAATTGCGGATGCACGGTAACAAGGATTGAAGTAGCTGTCGTGTAGCTACAACCCTGTACATTGACAGCAGTAAGGGTATACGTTCCGTTTGCCGTTAGCGATGATGCCGTATAGGTAGCAGCATTACTGCCAACCGCCACTCCATTACGTTTCCATAAATAGCTCGAAGCGGAAGTGCCTGTTAAGGTAGACGAGAATTGTATACTTCCATTATAACACACGGTTTGGCTACTCGCTTTAAAGGTAAGCGTACCCGGATCACATGTCGCGGGTTGTTGCAATACATTAAGCAGCTTTGTTTCCGTACCTGATTTCACGGTAAGGGTCGTAGATCTTTGGCTTAGTACGCTATTTTTCGCTAAGGCCACAGTAAAGCTTGAACTTCCTGTTCCGGATGTTGGTGAAACCACGCACCAGGTGGCGGCAGAGGGCAGCGATACCGTCCATTTTGCAGATACCCCACAAACAAGGGGAACGATTGCATTAGAAGCAGTAGCAGAGGTTTGTACGCTCTCTGGAATAGAAAGCGGGATAGTAATTTTTTGTCCTTGTTGATCCGACAATTTTTCTTCACACGACATTGCAAAACATAGTGTACAGGCAATAAGAAAAAAGAATATGGTTCTCATGTTTTTGCTATTACTATTTTTATTCATTCTTGATACAACGCACGGAAGCTCCATATGCACGGTGAGCATTTACACGGCCTGCACCCGAATCATCAACCGCAAATTCACGGATAAATCCGCCATCGGAAGAGCCGGTAGTGGAGGCCCAAAATCCAGCCATCTCACCACGAAAAAAGAAACCATCACCGGAATAGTCGCGAAGCCCCGCCGGAATAATAGAGAAACCATAGGCATCGGTTATCTGTGGTGAATATATATTATCATAATTCCAATATGGAAGGTTGTCAGTATTACAATCGTTGGAATAACTTTGACAACTCGCCCGGTTTTTCAATTTTGCACCCGCTCCATATCCATTATTTCTTTCCAAAAAACCGGAGCCTGTTTGCATAGTATATGCCGTGGTGTTTTCTACCTTGTCCAACATATTTGCCCATTCATATTCAGTGGGCACATGCCAACCCAAGGGACAAATACCACGCCCTCCTTCTCCACGCCCGTGATTCTTTCGAGCATTGGATCCTGTTGCATTGCCTGTGTTGCTATTGTAGTAGTAACCACTCACCCAATACTCATTCCATGCAGAAATGCCGCAGGAAGTCTTGGTATCATCAGTACAACGACCGTCCACCATCATTGCCGTTTCCCAAGTATATAAAGCGCCATAAGCTTTACCCACTTGCACCTGGTTAGTAAATGGGCCCATTGAAGTGTTGAGCCGGGTAGCTCCATTGCACCAATAAGAGCCAATGGCAGGCGCTCCTCCCATATCAGCTGTTGTGTAAGGTGCTCCATTAGCTCTATTGGTATAGTTATTGTAGGTAAGACTGTTTGTATAATTCAAATTTTGCCCCATCCAATAACGGCCGTCAGGCATTTGTACTACTTTGTACGTTTGATTGTCGCGTTCATCCTTTAGGGTCCAGGAAGAGCCGGCCACACCGCCGGTAGGATTAAAGCCTGAAAAGGTAGCCGTGCTACCGGGAGCATGCCCGGCGGACAGCAGTATAGAGGCAACATCACCATAGCCAACGCCGTAACTATTAATAGCGTAAGCCCTCACATAATAACGCCCTTCCGATAATCCGGAAATAGTACTTGTAAAGTTAGTTTTATTTACGCCCTCTGCTATTTTATTCTGCATTATTGTTGGCACAGCCGTAGTTTTACTCCAGCAAAAGCCTTTTTCAGTAACACTATTCAGTGTAGTTACACCGGAAGTGGCCGAAATTGCAGTGGCATTCACCTGACTTAATGTTGTGGCGTACAAGTGGGGGCGCATTGATGAATTATCTTGAACATACACTGACCGTGTGGTTCCATAATAAGTATTATCGCCCACTTTTACATAAGGCTGTACAATATAATCACCTGATTCTACATTAAAAACGACGGAGAGCGTTGTTTTATCCGTTGTTGTTGCATTATTGATCAATGTGCGCTCATTGCTGTAATTAGATGATAAGAAAAGCATAAGGCCAAATTCGGTCATCTGAACACCGTTAAAGGTGTTTTTATCAATAGTAGCCTTTACTTTAATATTATTATAAGAGCTTGACACTTCATTAAGTTCTATATTCAGTTCTTCCATAGGATCAGGCAGATTTAGGCACGATCCCAATAAAAAGGAACAGGTAACAATAGTAAGCAGTTTTTTCATATTAAATTCTCTATTAAAAGGCAACCCCCAGCCTAAAGCCAAGTTCTCCAAAGCCGGTAGTTTTAAAATCTTGAAAAATGGTGCTATATCCAACAGAGGCAGATATTACAGACAATTTAAGCATTATGCCACCCTCAGCCTCAATACCTCTCGTTAAGTAAGGACTATAATAGGTATAATTGGCATTCCCCTCCAGCTTATAGGCCACAGCATAATGACCATATCCGGCACCTACATATCCATATAAAAACGAGGCAAATTTCAGCATAAATCCGGCGGTAGCCGACATGCGAACATAAGCTTTATCGTCATAATTTACATAATTATATGATGAGGGGTTGTAATTCATAGTTACCTTATTGGGGAATAAGGTTCCCGTACGGAATTGGCCATAAGCGCCCGCCCGTTTACAAAACCCAAGCCAAAAGCCATAATATGCCGTAGTAGAAAAATTATAACTTATAAACGTGGTTACCGGAGTAATTTTTTTAGCAATCAAAGGAATATTAATATCATTCTTTCCGGTGCTTACTGTAATTGTTTGCTTTGTTGTTTTATAACCTGTTGCCGACAGCTCCACTTCTTTTTCACCCGGTATCTGATCTGTTAAAGTTAAAGGAGTAGTTCCTTTCTTCACACCATCAATACTTACGGTGGCCATGGTGTTGGAGGTAATATAAATAGAGCCTGTTTTGGATTGAATTTTTAAGACACCTTTCATTTGTTGTGTCTTTTTCTCTTCTATGTTGATGCTTCCCCTGTAGGGCTCATAGCCATCAGCAACCAGTTCTATAGAACGTTCGCCGATAAGTACATCATATAAAACACAGGGTGTTTTTTCATTTTGCAGTTGTCCGTCGATGTAAACGGAAGCTTCAACATTGGCATTAATATCAAGGTAGCCGAAGATAGGTTTTGGCTTGTCCAGCTCTTTATTAATCGCTTCGCCCGCTTTCACATCAATAGGAGTTACCACCGGCTGATATGACTTCTTCAGCACCTCTATCTTATGTAAGCCTGTTTGCAGCCTGCCCTTCCAGTCATTAGTACCAACCTTCCGGTCATCAATGTAAATATCTCCATCGGCCTTTAAGGTGACATCGGCAAAGTTAGGAGGAAGTTCAATGGTTAATGTTGTGTCCATTCCATCATAAATAGTAATATCTTCAAAGCTAGGAAGATACAAATCCTTCATTACCTTTACATTATGTTTTCCACTACCCATTTTTTCTATCGTGTATGGTGTATTTCCCAATTTCACACCGTCTAAGAATACAATTCCATCATCTTCCGGGATACTCTTAATGGTTAGCCGGCCAAATTTTGGGGCTAAAGTGATGGTCACGGGTGGCGGCTTTTGTCCCGAATTAAGATCAACCTTCCCTGATTTCGGGTGGTACAGGTCAGCTTCCACCGTATATTTATGTGGCCCAAAAGAAAGCCTGGTTTCAAAGCGCCCGTCAAGGATAGGTACGGGGGGATTATTGTCAATTTGTACCGTAGCACCTTCCACATCACAGTTCAACACAAAATATTGCATGGGCACGTCAATAATGGTTTTCCTTCCATCTTCAGCTATCACCTCCGGAACCAAGGTCATCTCGTAGACCTTTCCCTCCAAAAGCGGCTGCGGATAAGTATAATCAACCTTCAGGTAATATTTATTTTTTATTGAAATCCAACGAGCATTGACCGGTACATAGATCCATATTTCACCATCTACCCGTTCGGAGGTTACAATATTTTCAAAGAAAAAATCTTCATAGGGCAGCGCAGTTTTCAGTACAATAATATTGCATTTTTTGTTGTTGTTATCCATTTTCACATGGGTAACGCTGGCCCGCAGGTCATTCTCTTCCATTTCAAAATAAGACACTCTGAGTTGCTGGGCGAACAAGATATTCGCTGTCAGCAACAGTAACAATAAGAGTCCATTTTTTTGCAGTATAATTTTTTTACTCATAATTTAAAGCAATGAATATCATAGATCCCCATTTTTTCATCTTTTTCCGGTTGCCAGGTTCTGACATGAATAGTTGGTTCTTCTGCCACATTGAGGTCAACCATCAAAAAAAGATAACCGGTATCACCATAGGAAGAAGAAAAATAATCTTGTTTCAGTTGGATACCATAAATTTCACCTCCGGTAAGCGCTTTCTCTACCATGATATCAGTAAATTGCAGGTTGATATATTGGTTGCTGCGAAAGACTTTAGTTAAATTTGTAAGGTATTCACTTTTTGTTTGCTGTGTAAATTTTACCACCGGGTGGTTAAGAAATTTATTTTCCACATGGTCATTTTTTTTCAGTATAGTTCCTGTGATAATAAGTGCATTATCAGAGAAGAGGGAGTCAATATAATCCAACCGTTTCAAGGCAAAGGCTGTTTGGTAGTTTTCCAGAAAGTTTACAATGGTAAGCCGGGAGTGCTCACTCCAAGCCGGATTTTTAATAATAGCCGTGCAGGCATCTTTTGTTATTCCAAAAGATAAGGAACGAATTTTCCCTTCTTTTTGAGAGATATTAAAGACGAGGTCTTCTACAAAAGAGCGTTTGTTGTTATTAAAATTAAAGCGGAGCGAAAGTGAGCGTGCCAACACACCATCTTCAAAGCCTATATATGTGTAAGACTTTTTGGTCAAGATAACGGCATTACCATATTTCACGACACGGATAAACATATCAAATCCGTCAGGAGTAAAACAGTCGCGTACTGATTCATATTTTTTGTTGGCAATGGCATCTTCCACGCGTTCCAACATGCCGGTATATTTTATGTTGTCGCTTTCGGCGGTTTGGTACATTTCTTTTTTGGCAATATCAGCACTGATCAAATGTGCCATAATAGTATCGCCGATATTCATTTTTTGCGGGAGGAGCGCTTTGCCGGTTTGTGGTTTAATATCTATGGTAATATAGCTTTTTTTGAAAACAACATCTTCTGCTTTGCCCAGGACTTCAAATACTTCTTTATCAATTGTCCATTCATTTTTGAAAATGTATTCCACGCGCAGCTTCAATTCTTTGTGCCATGTGGTATCTCCCATCATTTCCGCATCACCGGTTCCGTCTTTTGCAGCAATTACATTCGACCAGCTGCGCCCATCATAAAAAGAATAGTCACAATTGGTGGCCGGGCGGCCTTTGTAATTAATATCCAAAAGGTAGGTGGTTAGAAAATCATTGCCCTCCTTATCTACAATATCCACCTTCAGTTGATTAAAGATAGCATTTATTCTATCGGGCAGATAAACGTCCAGCTTTTGTTCTCCCTCCGCTGTTTTCATGCTCATATCCGTATCAGGGTGGCTATGTAGCAAGCCCAAGGCCCAGTAGTAGTAACGCAGGGCGTCGGCTACCTGTCCGGAAGCTTCATACTTATCGGCCATCCTGGTAAATTCTTTGATTTTCTTTTCTCTGTCGGAAAATATCTTTTTTACTTCTGCTTTTTTCATAAAGCGGAAAACATGCACTTCCGGCTCTTTACCCCAGGTAAAGAATTCCGTATTTTTTAGTGTGGCATTGGAATATGTTTTTACCAATGATTTTATTTCTTGTTTAACTTCAATAGAAGATGTGTTTTTTGTTTCCTGCTCAACCCGTGATTCAAATATGGCTTCAACGTTGGTTGTTATATTACCGACAAGCATGGCTAAAGCATCTTGATTGGCGGCAGAGGTATTTATTCCAACGCCTTCACCCCAAATATAGATGTCTGTTTGGGCTTTTATTTCATCAATTGTTTGGGCTTGTAGAGGCTCCAATAAAAAGACGCAAGCAAGTAGCGAGAGTATTTTAAAATAGCCAAATGGAACTCTATTCATATTATCTTATTTCTATAAATTTAGCCGGTTTATTAAGGTATTCCGGCATACATTGTCCTATGCGGGAGCCAAAGTAGGTGGGGTCACATACTGTATAGCTTTCATTATTACATTGCAATTGGGCACCGCCCACTTCTTCATTAAATTTGACAGCGGTAGCCACATGACCATCATATTGCAGGCCTATTACTTTCAGTCCGGTAAATTTGCGCACCAAACGGGCAAATAATATGGCATGGTCTTCGCAATCACTATAGGGATAAATGAACATTTCATCGCTGAAAAAATATTTTTCGGTGCCAAATTGTTCTTCGTCGGTTTTGTAGGGAAATTCATGTAAGAAAGACAGCAGCAATTGTACTTTTTCTTTATCATTTTTCCCGGTCAGTGCAGGTTGCAGATTTTTCTCTATGGAGGACATCAAGTCTGTGGAACATTCCGTGTTAAAATAAAGCGGAAGGCCACAAGAGGGTAGCTCTTTATAGATGTCTTGAACAAGGGGGTTATAAGTGAAACATACCTGCTTGCCTAAAACGTCACTTTTAAAGTTCCGTTCTTTAAGGGTAATGTCTTTCGAATTAAGGTCAAGGGGATTAAACATGCATAGCTGCACAGGAAGCAGCCCATCATCTTCATGGCTGTCATTATAAGTACGCAGACCGGACATTTTATTGCTGTCCATCAAATAATATTTTTTAGCACCAATGGTTAAATAAGGCTTATCAAATACCTCTTCATTGAATGCCAGTAATAATAAAAGTTCAGAAGCCTCATCAATGGCCATCCTTGCTTTGCGGTTACTATTATTCAGCATAAATGCTGTAAATAATATTTTTTCATTTTTCTGAGCGGGTGTATATATATTTTCCGCTATTTTTTTTATCAATTGGTAATAAGCCCAATCATTGAGCGCCATGCCTGATTGAGTTGCTGCACAGTCGTTCAGTAATTTGGCATAGTTTGTTTTGAGCAGGGCAGCCCATTGGCGGCTGATTTCATTTTCTGTAGTATTGGCTAAATGAATTTGAAGTGCGGGGTCATAAGAAAAGATTAATCGGTATCCTTGTAATTTAACCTCCGCTTTGTTATATCCTGTTTTTTCTTCTGTAGGCCCAAGTGTTGGGATAATTGGTGTAAAGGGTTGTTTTTTTTCCAGCGGAACAAAAACCGGATCGATGGGAAATGTTATTTCCACATCCGGAATTTCAATGTTTACATCAGCTATGGGCATTACTTCCGGTTCAGGAATTACCGGTAGCCTTTTGCCTATGTGTACCTCATAACTTTCCCAGCGTTGTTGTAAAAAATTAGCAAATTCAAGCTGTCGTTTTTTTTGAAAATCATGGAGATTTTTTTGCTGTTGCTGACGGTACTGTTCAAAATTATTTTGAGCAAACAAGCCGGCCGGACAAAAAATAAGCCCCCCTGCTAATAGCAAGTTATAGATTGTTTTCATAGGCGTAAAGGATTAAAAGTAAAGGAAAATTTCCCGACAGCATACTGCCGGGAAATTCTATAAACAACCAAATAAATTAGTTCCTGTCTTTATTAAATTCTTCCCACTCTGCTTGCATGGTTTGGCGGTATTGATGCTCATTAAAATCTATACGGTCTTTAGTTTCCTGAGACAAGCGATTTTCCATTTGCTTAGCCAATGATTTTCCGATAGCTTCTTGGGGCATTTCCATAAACACATAACACCTATAGTTTTTGGTGTCTTGTTGTTGAAAATACTTAAATTCTTTTATAACAGCCGCTGATAAGCTCTGTTTTACCATATTGAGTGATTCTTCATTAAATTTACCTTCCAGGTCAGGTGTCACATTTTTGCTATATTGTCCGATGTACCTCTTGTTGGAAGCTTTAACAAATGTTTCAATGTATCCTGCAATTTCAGTCCTTGCGATGTTAGCTGCTTCACTTTTAGCTACACTCATATCCGGGCTAATGGCGTTGGCCACTGCACGAAAATATTCCGTGTTGGAAGAATATTTTTCAGGATCCGAAAAAGGAACAGAAATTTCCTGCTCATTAGAGGCATTAGCTTGAGGCGCTTGAGCTACTTGTTTAGATCCACCGCATCCGGCAAGAACTGCTGTGCAGATCACAGCCAATGTTAAATAAGAATAAATTGCTTTCATAGTATTAAAATTTGGGTTTAGTTATAATTTGCACAAATATATTATAAATATCTCACAAACAGGATGTTGTGTCGTAAAACTACTACGGCTGTGTTGTAATATAACTACACCCTTAGAGTTATTTCGACTCCATTAGACGAATAATGTCTTTGGGCAAATTCATGTTTTGAAATTGATCATGGTTTACCTTTACAGCTATAAAAACTGTTGATTCCGGTACAGATGTTTCTTTACCCTCTATTTCAGCAATAAAATCATGGCCCAGTACAACGGATATTCTGCCTAATAGATAAATATCCACGCTGTGTTGTTTGAACAGCTGGTATACAGTGGAGCGGTGTACGTTGATTTGATCGGCGAAATAAGCTACCGTGAAGTTACGGTCATGCCGGCGGCGGGCATCAAATTTTTCCTTGATAAGAGGACCAAGAGCAATGTTATAGTTCATAATATGTGAAGGTTGGTTTGGTTTAGAAACAAAAAATACATGAGATTTTTGTTGTCCGCCAGGTAATCGCCAAACCACCCATTCAATAACAAAAAAGCTCATGTATTCACATAATGAACACTTTTTCGCAACTGAAAGTTGAATTCACGGTTTGGCTTTTGGCGAACTCCCTCAATAGCAATTAAGTTGACATCTATATGGTTTAATTGTTGTTTTCTCTTATAAAATAAGGTTTTGATTAGGGTACAAAGTTATGAATTTTTACAAGACACCACTCTATGCTCTGCTCCTTGCAACAATTAAAACTACATGAGCTTTCATTGATATAAAGTCATTGTCAGTCTATAACATTAATGATATTTTTTAGTTTAACATATATTAACGCTAAATTATTAGCTATCACAATTAGACTAAAAGAGCTACTAAATAGCCTTTCAGGGATTTATAAACTTTGACAAAGGGCAGATTATATGTTGTACAGAAAAATATTCTGTAAAGTATACACGTGTGCTATTTCAGCATCTCTTTCACTTGCTTATACACATTCTCAGCGGTAAATCCGAGTTTTTCGTCGAGCACCTTGTAGGGTGCGGAGTAGCCGAATGAATCCAGTCCCCACACCTTGCCATCAGCGCCCACCAGTCCTTGGAGGGTGATAGGTAAACCGGCAGTGAGGCCGAATTTTTTTACGTCGGCAGGTAATATTCTTTCTTGGTAGTCGGCTGACTGATTGCGAAATAAGCCTTCAGAGGGGATAGACACAATGCGGAGTTTAAGGCCATCGGCGCGAAGTAAAGCAGCACCTTCAACGAGTGTTGACACCTCAGAGCCGGAAGCTAAGAGCACCACGTCGGGATTACCGTCACACTCTACCACATAAGCACCCTTGGGGGTTTGGAGGGCTTCATCATAACGGGAAGTTTTGGCGGGAAGGTCTTTGATGTTTTGTCGCGACAAGATCATGGCGGTGGGTGTAGCGGTATTTTCCATAGCCATTTTCCAGGCCACGGTGGTCTCGGCAGAGTCGGCGGGACGCAGTACCATCATTGAGCTATGACCTTTGTGGTTTTTTAGCTTTTCGAGGAGACGCACTTGTGCTTCCTGCTCCACGGGCTCATGGGTAGGGCCATCTTCACCTACGCGGAAAGCGTCATGACTCCATATAAATTTAACGGGTTGCTCCATGAGGGCGGCCATACGCATGGCGGGTTTCATGTAGTCGGAGAAAACGAAGAAGGTAGCGCAGGCGGCAATCACACCACCGTGCAGCGACATACCTATACACAAGCAAGCCATGGTCAACTCACTAACGCCGGCCTGGAGGAAAGCGCCTGTGAAATCGCCTTTTTTCAAGGCCTTGGTTTGTTTTAGGAAACCGTCGGTTTTGTCGGAGTTAGACAGGTCGGCGGAAGAGACAATCATGTTCTCTAGTTGTTTGGCCAATACGCCCAATACGGTGGAAGAAGCCACGCGGGTGGCTTGTCCGGGTTTCTGTTCTATGGCTGCCCAGTTGATGTCCGGTGTTTTTCCGGCAAAGAAATTGTTCATTTTTTCGGCCAGAGCGGGTTGTGCTTTAGCCCAGGCAGCTTGTTGAGCGCGGCGTTCAGCTACTATCTTCTTCAGTTCTTCAGTACGTTTAGCATAGAGAGCTTGCACTTCGGGGAAAATTTGGAAGGGGTTTTCAGCATCACCGCCCAAGTTTTTGATGGTAGCTTTGAAGTCGGCGCCTGCATCGGAGAGAGGTTGTCCGTGGGTAGAACATTTGCGCTCGTAGCTGCTACCGTCGGCAGCGAGAGCTCCTTTGCCCATCACGGTTTTTCCGATGATGAGGGTGGGGCGGTTTTTCTCTGCTTGGGCTTCAGTCAATGCGGTACGGATTTCCTGTACATCATTGCCATTGATGGTAATTACTTTCCAATCCCAGGCTTCATATTTCTTCGCCACATCTTCGCTGGTCACCTCATCTACATTGGTGGAAAGCTGAATATCGTTGGCATCATAAAACATAATGAGGTTGTTGAGCCCCAGGTGGCCGGCAATACGACCGGCTCCTTGTGATATTTCTTCCTGTATGCCACCGTCGGAAATAAAAGCATAGATGCTGTGGTTCATGACATCACCGAAACGGGCCTGCAGGAATTTGGCAGCTATGGCTGCCCCTACAGCATAGGTATGTCCTTGTCCCAAAGGGCCGGAGGTGTTCTCCACGCCACGTTGTACGTCCACTTCAGGGTGGCCGGGGGTTACACTGCCCCACTGGCGGAATTGCTGCAAATCATTCATGGAATACTTGCCGGTACAAGCGAGGGTGCCGTAGAGCATGGGTGACATGTGTCCGGGGTCCAGGAAAAAGCGGTCACGTGCCTCCCAAGTGGGATTTTCGGGGTCATGTATTAAAAATTCACTGTACAACACGTTGGCAAAGTCGGCACCGCCCATAGCTCCACCGGGGTGCCCCGACTTTGCTTTTTCTACCATTGAGGCTGCGAGGATACGGATATTGTCCGCCGCCTTGTTCATTGTTGTTATTTTATTCATAGGAAAGGGGATTAGGGGATTAAGAGATTGGGATTAAAGACAGGCAAATATAGTTAATTTGGCTTAATAAAAAAAGCAGCCGGTAAATTTACCGGCTGCTACCTAACCAAAACCTTAACCTATGAAAAACTGATTCAATACTAAGACCGCTAAAAAACAAAAAGGTTTAATTATTCAAGATTTTTTTTTACCTTTGAGGTGAATTCTTTTCCGTATAAACACATAAAATATTTATATTATGGCTATTGCATTAACAGAATCAAATTTCGACGAATTGGTAAAATCCGGCAAACCGGTGTTGGTTGACTTTTGGGCTACCTGGTGTGGTCCTTGTCGCGCCATCGCCCCTATCATTGATGAGATCTCTAAAGAATATGAGGGTAAAGCAGTGATTACTAAATGTGACGTGGATAATAGCGGTGATATTGCCACTCGTTTCGGTATACGCAATATTCCTACCCTGCTTTTCTTTAAAAACGGTGAGGTGGTTGACAAATTGGTAGGAGCTAACCCCAAGGCAAGTATCACCGCGAAATTGGATGCCATTCTATAAGGAGATTAAGAGATTAAGAGATTAAGAGATTAGGGGATTAACGATAATTTTCTTAGTAAGCTCGTCACCCGTCACTTTGTAACTCGTAACTTGTAATTTAATTATCATGAAAAAAATACTGATTCTACTGGCTGTAATGGCCATAGCTACCACCTCGGAAGCCAAAATCCGTGTTGGAGTAAAAGGCGGGCTTAACGTGGCCACCTTGCATACCAGCAACGATGCTTTTCAGAATACTTTTGATTCCCGTACCGGCTGGCACGCAGGCTTGATGATGAACGTAGGCTTGCCTTTGGGACTGTCTTTACAACCCGAAATTTTATACAGCTCGAAAGGTGTTGATGAAGAAACTATAGGCTATATAGAAGTGCCTGTTGATTTACAGTGGGGCTTTAAAATAGCCATGTTCCGCCCTTACGTGTCACTCACTCCTTATGTGGGCTATGCGGTAAATTCAGGCGATGCACTGAGCATTAACAACTGGGACGGCGGTATTGGCATAGGCGCCGGTGTTGATATATGGAAACTACAGGTTGCAGTGAAATATATGTGGGGTTTGGGAAAGGTCGTTGATATTCAACCTTCAAATTTCAATCCCGAGATTACTGCCCAGAACCGTAACGTTATGATATCTTTGGGTTTCTTCTTATAAATGGACGTTATAGGCTCTTCCAAGGAGTCCCTGGGTAAACATTGGGGCGATTTTGACCTTTTTTTCCGCGATGCTGTACGTAGTGAAATTGAGTTGTTGAATACCATCAACGAACATTTGCTACAACATTCCGGGAAACAGTTGCGTCCGTTGCTCACATTGCTGTCGGCCGAGTTATGCGGGAACATTACACAAAGTACCCACTTAGCGGCCACGGCAGTGGAAATGGTGCATACCGCTTCTTTACTACATGATGATGTGATTGACAATGCCGACCAACGGCGCGGCGCTCCTTCGGTGAAAGCACTGTGGCGCTCCAATGCTGCGGTACTCACGGGCGACTACTGGCTGTCACGCGCCTTCCAGTTGGTGGTAAAAGCAAAAGAACACCGCTTGTTACCTTGGTTCACGCAATGCCTTATCGACCTAAGTGAAGGGGAACTTTTGCAGTTATCCAAAGCACAAAAGCTGGACACCACAGCGGAAGATTATTATGCTATCATCGGTAAAAAGACAGCCTCCTTATTAGCTGTGAGCATGGCTTCAGGAGCACTGACCGCAGGCGCTGATGAGGCTATAGCCCAAAAAATGTATGCCGCAGGTTTTGAGATAGGCCTTGCTTTTCAGATCCGCGATGATATTTTTGATTACAGCAAAACCAATATCGTAGGGAAGCCCACGGGGATAGACTTACGGGAGCAAAAAATCACCCTACCCCTACTTTGTGCTTTGGCGAAAGCTGACGATAAAACACGGTCTGATGTTTTAGGCTGGGTGAAAAAAGCGGCTAAAAAAAGCCGTTATACGGCCAAAACAATTGCTTTTGTGAAAGCCCATAACGGTTTGGAGTCTGCACAGGAGATACTGTTGCAACATACGCAAAAAGCCGGTGATATTCTCCGCCAATTTCCGGAAGGAGAAGTTCAAAAACACCTTGTTGATTTGATAGAGCAACTGGCTCAACGGAAAAAATAATTTGACAATAATCATTATTTAACGATAAATCCTTGTTTATTGTTTTAGCAGGTATTATTTTTGCACCACGTTCATTGTTTTCCGCACGGTCTCAAGTTACGACTGAGACAATTCGGCGCTTGCTTTGTTACCCCTTAACAGAAACTTAGGAACTTTCTAATAGCATTGGGACAATAAAGTTGGCGCCCACCCTTTTCCAATATCCATATAGGGTCTCCAGCCCGCGTTGAATAAACGAATAGGTGTGGGCACTAATTTATTTAATGCTATAGGTTTCCTAAGACCTCTGTTTTGGATAAGTATGTAAAGCCTACGCTAGAGCTCCGCTATTTAAGTTTATAAAGTGGCAAAGTCTATAAAGTTATAAAGATTTTTCTTTACGATCTTTTGACTTTCTAACTTTTCACTTTTTTGCGGTGCGGGATTTTATTGTTTATCGACGAAATACGGTAAAAGGTGCAAGGTGTAAAGGTACAGGGTGTTTCACCTTTTCACCTTTCTACCCTCTACCTTTCACCATTGCTTTTGTGG
>JAVBSQ010000018.1:0-3024 GCA_031556695.1 Bacteroidales bacterium
ATTAAAAATCATCACTTTTTTTAAAAAAAATTAAAAACAGCTTGAAAAACTTAAAGCATGCTTAACATCAGATACAAGAAATAAGTAATCAGACTCCTATATATTGATGCAATTTTTGTTTGTTAATTTTAAAATTTTAGAATGCAAAAATAAAAAAACAATTATAAAACCAAAAAAATCAGCACAATGAAAGATCAAATCACTGTCAAAATGACAAAAAAAAACCAAACAATTATAAATTGTAAGCAAAAAGTAAAGATAGTTACTTTATTTAACTTTATCGACTTATTTATTGATGAAATGAAATATAATAGGGCGTATAGTACCATATTGCAATATAAAAACACACTACGCCTATTATCAAATTATGCGAAACAAGTAAAAGGATTAGATTTTCAAGACATAAACATGAGTTTTTACACTGATTTTCAAAAATATATGTTCAAATCCGGTTATTCGGATACTTATTTTGGGAATCAAATAAAATTTATTCGTTTATTTATGAACGAAGCTTTTGAAAGAGGATATACCGATTATGCCGGTTACAAAAATCGCAAATTCATTTCACCGCAAACCCCCACCACAAAGATTTATCTTACCCATGAGGAAATTCACCGTTTACGGTTATTACAACTAAGTGATCATGAGAATTTAGAACGGTCTCGAGATTTATTTATAATAGCTTGTAAAACAGGATTACGTTTTTCGGATCTAGTCCGTTTAGCTCCAAGTAATTTTTCAGAAGAAGAAAAAATTTTATATGTCCAAACCCAGAAAACAAAAAAGCTAGTGTGCATTCCTCTTTCGTCGGAAGTATTAACTCTTTGCAGGAAATATCAATTTAAACTGCCACGAATGAGTAATGTTACCTTTAATACCCACATACGAGAAATAGGCAAAATGGCCGGCATCTCTAAACCCGTAGAATTAATCACTGTTAGGGGACATTGTAGCAGCAGGCGGCAGGTATTAAAATATGAATTAATGACATCACACACCGCCCGTCGTAGTTTTGCCACAAATGCTTTTTTAGCAAAAGTGCCCAATATTTCCATCATGAAAATAACAGGACATTCAACGGAGCAAGCATTCATGAAGTATATCCGTATTTCGGAAGAAGACAACGCTCGGAATTTACTATCACACCCCTATTTTTCATAGAATTCAGGCCCTACTTTTCATAGAATATTTATTTGACCTATCAAGTCAAAAAATGGGACAAATGTATCTCAAAAAAAGAACATACTAATTTTATTAACCTTAAATTAATTCTATGAAAAAAATCACACTGTTTCTAGTTTGCTTGGTATTTGCAGGCGTGAATGTGCTTTGGGCACAGAACGTGCAGGTATCAGGTGTGGTGGCTGACGCTGACGGACAACCGCTTCCGGGCGTATCGGTAGTCATAAAGCAATCGAAGGCTACCGCCACTACCGATGCCAACGGCCGGTACTCTATTAGCGCTCCCGGCAATGCTACTTTAGTATTCTCTTTCATGGGTATGAAAGACGTGGAATTTGCTGTTAATGGGCAAACTTCCATTAATGTTTCAATGGAACCTGACGCTGTAGCCCTGGAAGAGGTGGTTGTAACAGCCATGGGACTTAAACGATCGGAAAAAAGTTTGGGGTATGCCGCTTCAACAGTTAGAGCAAATGATTTGAATGCAGCCTTGCCCACCTCGGTTATGGACGGTTTGACCGGAAAGGTAGCCGGCTTGAATATTACAACAACCGGAGGTACAGGTAGCTCTCAGAAGGTTATTATCCGTGGTATTGCTTCATTTAACAATAATAACCCTTTGTATGTTATTGATGGCGTACCTGTTGCCAATAGCGCAATGGGAACATCAGGGTTAAATCAAGCTACCGACTTCGGTAACCAGGCGGGCGACATTAACCCTGACGACATAGAATCTGTTACTGTGCTGAAAGGTGCTTCCGCAACTGCGCTGTACGGTTCGCGTGCTGCCAATGGTGTAATCTTAATTACGACCAAAAGAGGCAAAACGGACTCAAAACTGCAGGTTGCCTACACCGGAGCCGTTACGGTATCAAATGTGTTAAGGACACCTCAATTTCAAGATAAGTTTGGACAAGGATGGCCTCTATGGGACGCGGCTGAGAACGGCTCTTGGGGACCTCGTTTAGACGGCTTGGATCGGGAATGGGGTGCGCCTTTGAATGATCAAGGTGTTTATGATCCTAATGGTATATATCGAACAAAAAAATTCAGCTTTGTAAAAAATAACATTCGTGACTTTTATGACAACGGTTTGGAATACACGAATAATATCAGTATCTCAGGTGGCAATAAAACTACTGCTTTTGTGATGTCTTACAATAATGTAACATCTGATGGTATTATTCCTTCTGAAGCTGATAAATATGTAAGAAACACTTTCTCGTTCCGTGGTAACAGTGCTTACAAACAATTCAAAGCAAGTTATGATATTGCTTATGTTCGTAAAGACATTTCGCAAGTACGTGGCGGACAAGGTGGAGCAACCGGTGCCACTACTTTCCAAGAATTAGTGCAAACACCTGTAGATGTAAGCTTTACACGCGATCTGAAAGATTATAATAACCCCTACAACAATGTAGATAACTATTACACCTACTATGCACAAAACCCTTATTGGATTATTGCCAATAATACCAGTAAGTACCAAGATGACCGTGTATATGGTAAAATTGAGTTAGAACTGGAACTTATCAAAGGACTTACCGCAGTTGGACGTTTGGGGGGCGACTTCACCAATGCACGTACACAATCGCAAGCTGCCGTGATGAAACCGTCTGTTGGCTCATGGAACTACGGGCATAAAACCGCTGTACCCGGCAACTATCAAGAAATTAATCAAAATTACAGTCAGATAGAAGCAACAACAATGTTAAATGCTGACTATAAGCTGGGAGAAGATTTCCGTGTTACCGGAAGCGCCGGTTGGAATATGTACACTCGCAGCGCCTATCTCAGCAATGCTTATTTGGGAGCACTGAATGTGCCTGAGTGGTACAGTCT
>JAVBSQ010000120.1:0-20237 GCA_031556695.1 Bacteroidales bacterium
CGGTATGCTGTATATCGTTTATTTTACTTACGAGAAGAAGAGTCTTACCGTTTTTCTTATCCAGCTGGGTAAAATATTGCGACACACGTTTGCGGAGGTCTTTAGCCTTACCTACATAGATTACCGTGCCCTCAGTGTTGAGGAAGCGATAAACGCCGGGTTGGTGGGGCAGCGCGGCCACCAGCTCGGGGAGATGAGGGGCGAATTTCATACGAACAAAGGTAAGGAATTTCCCACAGATCTCACAGATGACACGGATAAAGTCATTATTTCCCGCAGAACTCGCAGAATTACACAGATAAATAGTAACTCTCAACTAACCCTTTACCTTGTACCTTTTCACCCTTTGCCCTTGCCCTTAGTGAGGTGTATAAAACCGATGGGGTTGCGGGGTTTGTCTTCTATTTGTTTACGGCTGACAAGGGCTATCAGTGCTTCGTATATCTCAGAGAATTGGGCGTCGGTGGTGATCTCCAAATTACGCAACTCTTCACGAATGTCCTCTAGTTCAGCTCCATTTACCGGTTTAACAGCATAACCACGGAGCAGGTGATTTTTCAGTACCTGTGTAGCCCAAATTCTGAAATTTGTAGCTTTGGAAGAATTCACACGGTAACCCACAGAAATAATAGCGTCGAGGTTATAAAAATCTACCTGTCGACTCACTTGGCGCCCCCCTTCCTGCTGAACTATCCGGATTTTCCGGATAGTTGAATGTTTCTGTAATTCACCATCATTATAAATATTTTGAAGGTGTTCATTGATTGTTCTTGTATCAACTCCAAATAGTTTTGCTATTAGCTTTTGGGACAGCCATACGGTTTCTTCTTCCCAGCGCACGTTCAATGGTTCTCCCTGTTCTGTTTGATAGGTAATAATGTCGTTCATAGTGATGGTATATTTTCTGTAAATGTAAATAATTTTCCACAGATTTTATTCCTTTTTAAGATGAATAAATCCGATGGGATTGCGGGGCTTTTCTTCTGTTTGTTTACGGCTGACAAGGGCTATCAGTGCTTCGTATATCTCAGAGAATTGGGCGTCGGTGGTGATCTCTAAGTTACGCAGTTCCTCACGGATATCATCTAATTCTTGCCTGTTAACAGGGCGCATAACATAACCTTTGAGCAGGTAGTTTTTTAACACCTGGTTGGCCCATATTCTGAATTTGGTGCCTTGCGGTGATTTCACACGGTAACCCACAGAGATAATGACATCAAGATTATAGTGAGTTGTCGTGTACACTTTCCCATCAGCTGCAGTATGTCGGAAATCCCGACATACTGAATTCTTCTCCAATTCATTTTCTCTAAATACATTGTTAATGTGCTCCGTAATAGTACTGCGACCTCGTCCAAAAAGCACAGACATTTGTTGTTGCGTCAGCCAAACCGTTTCCTCTTCCCAGTGCACGTTCAATGGTTCTCCCTGTTCTGTTTGATAGGTAATAATGTCTCCGGTACGGATTTCTACTTTCTCGTTTTCTTGTGGTGGTATAAATTTCATGGTAGTGCGTGGTATAATTTTCCACAAATGTAAAAACAATTTTTCGGTTTTTCAAACACCCTTTACCTTGAACCTTTTCACCTTTCACCTTGTTTGGCACGATTTTTGCTGCGTATATGATAAATATGTCCGCAATGGAAAATGTAATCGACAATGAAAAGATGTCACGCTTTGAGTGGTGTAAGGATAATTGTTTGGCAACCATTGATTATACAGTGAGTGCTGACGGCAAGGTATTGCGCCTAACGCACGCTTTTGTGCCGTATCAGGGACGCGGTCACGGTATAGGCCATGCTTTGGTGAAGGAAGTACTGGAGGAAATCAAAGCAACAAATAGAAAGGTTGTTCCTGTTTGTCCTTTCATCAGCGCTTATATCCGCGAAAATCCGGAGTGGAAGGTGCTGGTGACGAGTAACGGGTGACGAGTAACGAGTTTCTCTCTTAATCTCTTAGTCTCTTAATCTCTTAGTCTCTAAAATATGAATATAGTAAAAAAATACTCTAACGGTGAAATCACCATTGTGTGGCGGCCGGCTTTATGTTGCCATTCGGCCATCTGTGTCAACGGGCTTCCCAAGGTTTTTCGCCCCACCGAGCGGCCGTGGATAGTGCCGACCGAAGCGCCCACGGAGGAACTGCGGCGACAGTGTGATGAGTGTCCCACCGGTGCGTTGACATGGTTTATGAACGTCGACCACCTCCAATAAAGAGCACTAATTTAATGCTTAAATAGTTTATTGAGAAGTCGTCTGCGTCTTTTCCGGCATAGTTATATTCGGCCGACAGGCGGAGGTGCCATACATCAACACCGGCGCGGGCCATCACACCGAAACTGGTGCGGGTAGGTACATCTTTGGAGGTACTACCGCTATTACTAACACTTTCCGCCTCATACCCCGGCACAATGAATGCGCCCAAACCGGCGCCCACAAACGGACGGAAGGTAGCGGTGGGTAATATGTAGTAATCAACAGAAGGCAGTAGCGAGTAAACAAATGTACTTGGGATAATATAAATTATATCGGTTTTTCCGGCTGTCCACAGCATTTCACCACGCACACCCACTGAAAGGTGGTTGTTAATGGCATATTTCGGCTCAATATGACCGAGGAATCCACCATTGTAGTTTTCACCAAGAACACTCATTCCTATTCCGATATCCACGCGGAAAGGTTTATAATTTTGTGCCGTAGCAGCCGTGGTTATAGCAAATAAGACTAAAAGAAAAACTAATTTTTTCATTGTTTTAGTATTAAATAATTTTATCAAAAGTAATAAAAAAAATGCACTCTGGTTTTCCAAAGTGCATTTTTAGGTTTATGAAGCTAAATTAATCGTTTAACGAGAAACGACGGAAAGCAGTAATTTTAGCGGCGGGATCAACTGATTTTAGGTATTCAGTTACCGTAATTTTACCGTCTTTCACGAAGATTTGCTCTTCGAGAGTGCTCTCTTTAAAGAATTTAGCCAGTTTACCTTCAGCTATTTTTTCGATCATTTGATCTGGTTTACCGGCCATTTTAGGATCTTGTTTGATCTGCTCGCGGTAAAATTCCATTTCTTTTTCGATCACTGCTGCGGGGCAGTCTTCTTTGCTCAATGATACGGGAGCCATAGCGGTAATCTGCATGGCGATATCCTTACCGGCTTCATCGCTTACTTTTTTGTTGAACCCAACAATAGTTGCTACTTTTCCATTAGTATGAACATAAGCAGCGATATATTCAGCTGATATGTTAGCATAGAAAGGAACAGCGTGTTTTTCGCCGCTCTTGCCGGTTTGTTGAGAGATCAACTCTTCAACACTAGTTTCACCTACGCGGCAAGCCATAAGGCCTTGCATATCGGTAGGGAATTCAGCCAAAGCTGTATCTGCAATGCTGTTTGCCAGTGCTTGAAATTCGGCGTTCATAGCCACGAAGTCGGTTTCACAACCCAGGGCGGTGAGGATAGCTTTTTTGCTGTCGGCAGAAATTTTAGCTACCACTGCTCCTTCGGTGGTTTCACGGTCGGCGCGTTTAGCGGCTACCAGTTTACCTTTTTCGCGAATAATTTCTTTTGCACGGTCAAAATCGCCGTTAGCTTCTATCAAAGCGCCTTTACAGTCCATCATACCGGCGCCGGTCATTTGACGTAATTTAGCTACGTCTGCTGCTTTTATTTCCATTGTTTTTTCTCCTTATGATAATTTAAAAAAGGGTGGGCGTAAACCCACCCTTGTATTGTTGGAGGGTGGAAAGTATTCCACCCCTACTCAATTACTCGGCGGCGGGGGCTTCTGCTCCGTCAGCTTTAGGCTTGCGTGAGCGAAGTTTTTTGCTGCTGTCGTCGCTGCTGTCTTTATCTTTCGATGAAGCGGCAGCATTTTTTTCTTTCTCTTGACGGTGTTCAGTGTTACCTTCGTTGATAGCACTGCACATTACGTTCATGATAAGTTCGATAGAAGTAGCTGCGTCATCATTGGCGGGAATCACGAAATCAATCGGGGTAGGATCGCAACAAGTATCAACTATAGCGATTACCGGAATGTTCAGACGTTTAGCTTCTTTAACGGCGTTATTTTCTTTTTGAACATCAATTACGAAAAGAGCTGCGGGCAAGCGGTTGAGGTCGGCAATAGAACCGAGGTTTTTTTCGAGCTTGGCGCGTTGACGGGTAACCTGAAGGCGTTCGCGTTTAGCGAGGGTCTCAAAAGTACCGTCAGTGATCATCTTGTCGATGGTGTTCATTTTTTTCACAGCCTTACGGATGGTGGGGAAGTTGGTAAGCATACCACCGGCCCAACGCTCGGTAACATAAGGCATATTCACTGCTTTTGCTTTTTCAGCAACAATGTCTTTAGCTTGTTTTTTAGTCGCTACGAACAGGATTTTGCGGCCTGAGCGGGCGAGCTGACGAACCACATTAGAGGCCTCGTCTATTTTGATAACGGTTTTGTGCAGGTCAATGATATGGTTACCGTTCTTCTCCATGAAGATATACGGAGCCATTTTCGGACACCATTTGCGTTTTTTGTGGCCGAAGTGAGCACCTGCGTCAAGCAATTCTTGGAAATTGGTTTGTGACATTTTGTTTTTTTGTTTAATTACTGTTTAATAATTAGATGATTTTCCTGCTTGCGCTCGTCATTGCGAGGAGGCCATTAGGCCGACAAAGCAATCTTATCATCATCTCTTTACATCAACCAAGCGGTAGTAGCCTTGCTAATCCGGTTGGTTTTCCGCGGACAGACAACCTTTTGATTTATGTTTTATGAATGATGATTTATGATTTAAATACATTCAATGAAAACAACAAACGGTTTAAAAATCTGTTCCGTGCGAAAATCAGCCAACGATTAACGTTTGCTGAATTGGAAGCGTCTGCGTGCGCCGGGTTGACCAGGTTTCTTACGTTCCACCTCACGGGGGTCACGAGTTAACAGGCCATTGGCTTTTAATACCGGACGGTAAGCTTCTTTGTCGATGTCGCACAATGCACGTGCAATAGCTAAGCGAAGTGCTTCTGCTTGACCTTTGGTGCCACCGCCATCAAGATTAGCCTTGATGTCGAAATTGGCAACAGTGCCGGTCAGTTCCAGCGGTTGCTTAACGATGTACTGCAAAGTACCCATCGGAAAGTAAGTTTCCAGCGGGCGGTCATTAATAGTAATGGCGCCTTTACCGGTGTTCACGTAAACGCGAGCAATTGCTGATTTTCTTCTTCCAAGTGCGTTAATTACTTCCATGCGTTACTTAAGATCATTAAAATTAATTTGTTTTGGGCTCTGTGCTTGATGTTTATGCTCACCACCTACATATACATGAAGGTTGCGGAATAACTCAGCACCGAGGCGGTTTTTAGGAAGCATGCCTCTAACTGCTTCTTCTACTACGGCATGAGGCTTACGGCTCAGCAACTCCTTGGGAGTAGCGAAACGTTGCCCGCCGGGATAGCCGGTGTGACGTACGTACACCTTGTCGGTCAACTTCTTACCTGTTAGGCGGATTTTTTCGGCGTTGATAATGATAACATTATCACCGCAATCCACGTGGGGGGTATAGTTGGTCTTACGTTTACCGCGCAGCAATAATGCTACCTGCGACGCAAGACGGCCCAACACTAGATCCGTGGCATCAATAACCAGCCATTCCTTGTTAACGGTGGCGGCATTGGCCGATACGGTTTTGTAACTCTGTGTGTCCACTTTGTTGATTTTTAAGTTAATACATTAATTTTGTTGCGTTCCACCCATAAAATGGGGGCTGCAAAGGTAATACTTTTTTTCTAAATATCAACAACTATATGTTGATAAGTTCAAAAAAAACGTACCTTTGTTTTATGAATAAAGTAGATATAAATACTAAGCTACAAGAATTAATTGCTTGTCAATCTGAAAATGAAGTGGTTGAATTTAAGGAGGCCAAAGACAACTTTGATTTTTCGAAATTGGGTCAGTATTTTTCAGCTTTGAGTAATGAGGCTAATTTACATGAAGTTACATGCGCCTGGTTGGTTTTCGGCATAAAAGACAAGGGGCACACCATTGTAGGTTCGCGCTACAGGATTGGACAAAATGCACTGAACAGCCTGAAAAAAGAAATTGCAGACAAAACCACCGACAGGATTACGTTTATAGAAATATATGAACAAAAACTTCCGGAGGGGCGGGTTGTACTATTTCAAATTCCGCCAGCCCCAAAAGGTGTCCCCATAGCCTTTGAAGGCCATTACTACGGACGAGATTGGGAATCACTGGTTCCATTGAACATAGAGGAGATGGAACGTATCCGCCGTCAGGTTAAAATAAATGATTGGAGCGCCATGCTGACCGAAGCAACATTAGACGATTTAGATGCCGCGGCCATTCAAAAGGCCAAGGATAATTTTGCCGTAAAAAACCCTCGGATTGTTGAAGAAATAAAGACATGGGACGCTAAGACATTCTTATCCAAAGCACAACTCTCCATCAACGGAAAAATAACAAATACCGCTATTTTGTTATTAGGAAAACCAGAGGCATCTATTTATTTAAAACCTGTAGTACCTCAAATAACTTGGGTGCTATATACAAAGGAAAAGGTGGAGCGCGACTATTATCATTTTCGGCCACCTTACATTTTGGCGGTAGACGAGGTATTGGCCCGCATCAGAAACATTAAATACCGCTACCTTAAAGATGGAACACTATTCCCCGAAGAAGTGGATCAATACAACGTCCAAAATATTAAAGAAGCGCTCAGTAACTGCATCGCCCATATGGACTACGCTCTTGGCGGACGTATTGGAGTGGCAGAGAATGAAGATGGCTATCTGTCATTCGTAAATCCCGGCTCTTTTTTGCCCGGAAATATAGAACAAGTTATACACAGCGAAGAGCCCCCAACAATTTACCGCAACCCGTTGTTGGCATCAATCATGGAATCGATCAACATGATAGACTCCATAGGGAGTGGTATTAAAAGAATGTTCCTGGTACAAAGTGAACGGTATTTTCCCCTACCGGATTATGAACTCGAAAATAATAAAGTCAAAATGACGCTTACCGGGAAAATACTAAATATGGATTATGCCCGGCTCTTAGCCAAAAGTAAAGAGTTATCATTAGACGATATTATATTGCTTGATAAAATACAAAAAAAGAAAACAATCTCAAAAGAAGAAGAAAAGAATTTAAAAAACAAAAAATTAATAGAAGGAAGAAGCCCAAATTATTTTATTGGAGTAAGCGTTGCGCAAGAAATCGGGCAAAAAGCAGAGTACTCAAAAAATAAAGCCTTTGAAAAAACTTATTATGTAGATTTAATCCTGAAAGCACTTAAAGAACATGGTAGTTTAAGCCGCGGAGATATTGATAAATTACTCTGGAAAAAATTGCCTGATTGGATGAGTGATGAACAACGGAAAATAAAAATAGCAAATCTTATTTCTGAACTGCGAAGAGAGGGAAAAATAGAAAACAAAGGAGGAATACGGACTTCTATTTGGATGCTGAAAAATTATTTGATAATTATGAGATAATTATTAGAAAATTATTAGAAAAATCATTGTAAATATCAGATTGCAAGCACAATATAAAACAGCAAAAACTTTATAAACTTTAAGAACTTTATAGACTTTATAAACTTTAAATACATTTAATACTTTATTTAAACATATCATGAAACTATCTAAATCTCTCATTATCACCCTTTGTGTTGTTGGCGTCATCATTATTGCCGCCATGTGGGCCACCGGTATGTATAACGGCATGGTAACCTCTCAGGAAACTACAGTAAAAGCCTGGGCACAAGTAGAAAACGTGTATCAACGTCGCGCCGACCTAATTCCCAATCTGGTAGCTACCGTTAAAGGCTATGCCGCCCATGAAAGCGCTACCCTGGAGGCCGTGGTGGAAGCGCGTGCGCAAGCCACCCAAATTCATGTTGACCCAAACAAGCTCGATGCCGCCAGCCTACAAAAATACCAGGCAGCACAGGGACAACTGAGCACCGCTTTAGGCCGACTACTGATGGTGACAGAAAATTACCCTAATCTGAAAGCAAACGAAAATTTTATGAATCTGCAGGCTCAACTGGAAGGAACGGAAAACCGTATCACGGTGGAGCGGCAAAAATTCAACGAAACGGTACAAAACTACAACGTGATGATCCGCCGTTTCCCCCGCAATATCTTTGCCGGAATGTTTGGCTTTGAAACAAAAGCTTATTTCGAAGCGCAAGAGGGTACAGAAGTGGCGCCGAAAGTGGAATTCTAATAGAGGTGAAGGGTAGAAAGGATGAAAGATATGAAAAAGCTATCTTTAATCATATTGCTGTTATTGCCACTGTGGAGCGAGGCGGTGCCTGTACGGCCCACCCCGCCGCGAATGGTGAATGACCTTGCAGGAATATTCACCACGCAGGAACGTGCCACATTGGAGCAGGCGCTGGTGAAATTCAACGACAGCACTTCCAACCAAATAGTGGTGCTCACGGTAACCGACCTGGAGGGAGAAGATGTCTCCGCTTTTGCTTATGCGGTGGGACAACAATGGGGCGTTGGGCAAAGCGATTTTAACAACGGCATGGTTATTCTCATCAAACCTAAGATAGGTAGCGGCTATGGCGAAGTATTCATTGCTACAGGCTATGGCCTGGAGGGCGCGCTCCCCGACGCTGCCTGCAAGACCATAGTGGAACGGGAGATGATTCCGCACTTACGCAACAACGATTATTTTGGCGGCGTGGTGGCAGCCCTAAAGGTGATTATACCTATTGCCAAAGGTGAATATTCCGGTAGTGAGTATGCCGGAAAGGAAAATATAAACATATTCCCTATCATATTTGCCATTATTATTTTTGTAGCCGTATTGATTATTGTCGCCCGAAACAATAAGCATAACGGGGGTTCCGGCGGTGTTTCACGTGGAGGTTCCATAATCTTTCCTATGGGCGGTGGTGGTTTTGGCGGCAGCCACTCCGGAGGAGGAGGTGGTTTCGGAGGCTTTGGCGGCGGGAGCTTCGGTGGCGGCGGCGCGGGGGGAAGATGGTGACGGGTGAGGAGTGAGGAGTGACGGGTGACGAGTAACGGGTGACGGGTGAGGAGTGAGGAGTGAGGAGTTACTCGTATTTTACCTGCCTCCTACTTGCCTTTTACTTGTATTTTACCTGCCTCCTACTTGTTCTTAAATCGTTCTTTCGGCCGGAGTTGGTTCTGTTACGACAAAACCAAGCGTGCCATATTGAATCCGGTAGTCAACCAAAAACAATTGGTAATGAAATACTGCTATCCGAATGAGGGTATCAGTTAAATAAATCGACGACTTTTTCAGCGCAAGGTTATTTCGGCGTGGTGCCGGCGGGCAACCGTAACAGCGATGGTGCTCGCTTCAACAATCGTGGCAACAATACGAACTTTTGGAGCTCTTCCGTAGCCAGTGAGACTAACGCGTGGCGACGGGAGTTCAATTACGCGAACTCTCAGGTGAACCGCAACAATAATAATCGGTCTAACGGCTTTTCCGTGCGCTGCGTCAGGGATTCAATTTATTCTTTTTTCTTACCTGTATTTCCCCTCGTCGTCGTGAAATAACTTCAGGTAACTCTCATAACGTTCAACACTAATACGCCCCTGTTCCACCGCTTCTAATACAGCACAGCGCGGCTCATGCGTGTGCGTGCAAGGCTGAAATTTGCAATAATCAGCCACCTTAAAAATTTCGGGAAAAAAGTGATAAATCTCCTCCTTAGCCACATCAACCAAACCGAAACCTTTGATGCCCGGCGTATCTATGATATAACCGCCACCGGCCGGTTCAAATATCTCATAAAAAGTAGTGGTGTGCATTCCTTTTTGGTGATAAGCACTAATATCGCCCGTGCGAGCAGACAAATTAGGATCAATAGCATTAATCAACGATGATTTACCTACGCCCGACGAACCCGAAAACAGGCACAGCTTGTCTTTGATAAGCGCACGAAGTTCCGCTACGCCCTCGCCCGTGCGGGCACTCACGCCATGCACCTCATAGCCTGCACCGCCATAAATATTAGCAAAATGTTGCAGTTGTTGCAATTCATCAACATTGTAATCATCTATTTTATTAACTACTAGTTTCACCGGCACCTTGTACGCCTCACAGGTAACCAAAAAACGGTCAATGAACTCCCTCCGGTTGTCGGGACGCACAATAGTGGTAATCAGAAAAGCACAGTCAAGATTAGCCGCCAACACATGAGCCTCCCGCGAGAGATTGGTGCTACGCCTGATAATATAGTTTTTACGGGGTGCTATGCTAACAATAACGCCTTCGGTGTCATTCTGCAACTCGAGGTTAACCCGGTCGCCCACCGCAATGGGATTAGTAGTGCTGTTCTCTTTTAGTCGCAATTTACCCCGCACCACACAGCTAATTAGCTTTGCATAGCCCTCACATTTAACCATATAACGACTGCCGGTATGGCGAAAAACAATACCGTCTGTTGCTTTTTCATCTTTCATGATTGCAAAAATACAAGATTTTTTTTATCTTTGTTGGTTTGTAACATAAAAATTTATGTATTCTATCAACGAATTACGGTCTTGGGTGGAGAAGGCAATTACTACGATGTCACTGAAAGACAAGCCGGAAGAATTGTATGCACCGGTTTCTTACATGATGTCCATTGGCGGCAAACGCGTTCGTCCCGTACTCAGCCTGCTTTCTTACAATCTGTTTTCCGACAGGGTAGATGATAAGATTTTATTGCCGGCAGTGGGACTGGAAATTTTTCATGGTTTCACGCTGGTACATGACGACATCATGGATAACGCGGCCATACGCCGCAATCGCGATACAATACACAAAAAATGGAACAATAATATAGCCATTCTTTCCGGCGACGTGATGTGTATTTTGGCTTATCAATATCTTTGTGAAGCCGCACCGGAACAGCTAGGTGATATACTGAAAATATTTGGCCGTACCGCCGCACAGGTGTGCGAGGGACAACAATTCGACATGAACTATGAGCAGCTTCCTATGATTGTAGAAGCTGACTACCTGCAAATGATAGAACTGAAAACCGCCGTACTCATAGCCGCCGCGGCACAAATAGGCGCTGTGGCCGGAGGAGCTTCCACTATTGAAGCCAACAAGATGTACACCTTCGGACATCATTTGGGCATGGCTTTCCAGATACAAGACGACCTGCTCGACACTTATGGCGACACCAAAACCTTTGGCAAGGCCGTGGGTAGTGATATTGTCACCAACAAAAAAACCTACCTGCTCGTAACCGCCCTCCGCTGTGCCGACAAACAAACCCGTACTGAACTTGAGCTGTGGCTTAACAACAAAGGGAACACTCCTGCTGAAAAAATTGAAGGCGTACGCGCCATCTATGATAAACTTCAAGTGCGAGAAAAAGCCGAAAAAGCAATCAACAAATATTTTGATCAAGCCTCCGCCATACTGGAAAGTATTGCTGTAAACCCTGAACGTAAACAAGAAATCACCTGTTTCGCACAACAACTCATCAACCGAAAACTTTAAACTAACACAATATGTCTTTTTCTGAAAAATGCAACAAAATCTTTACGGCGTGTACCGACTACTACCACACTATGGATAGCGTGGACGCCGAGATAAAGAACCCCTACGAATTTAAAACTATTGAGTATTATCTCTTCCTCAAAAACTGGATTGATGCTGTACAATGGCACTTCGAAGATATTATCCGCAACCCGCAGATTGATCCCGTGGAAGCCCTTGTGCTAAAAAGACGTATAGACAAGTCGAACCAAGACCGCACCGACCTGGTAGAGCTCATCGACAGTTTCTTTTTTGACCAATATCGTGATGTAAAACCCGCCGCCGACGCTATCATCAATACTGAAAGTCCCGCGTGGGCCATTGATCGTTTGTCTATCCTCGCCTTGAAAATATACCACATGCAGCAAGAAGTAGACCGTAAAGACGCCGCTCCTGCTCACCATGAACAATGCGCCAAAAAATTGGCCGTACTGTTGGAACAAAAGAAAGACCTTTCCGGCGCCATCGACCAATTGCTGGCTGACATTGAGGCTGGACGCAAGTACATGAAAGTATATAAGCAAATGAAGATGTACAATGACCCTGCATTGAACCCCGTATTGTACGCCAAACAGTCGTAATGAAGATGGAGAACAGAGACAAGCCCTTGCATATTCTTCTCTTTCGCTTTTCCGCCATGGGCGACGTAGCTATGACGGCTGCCGCCCTGCATGAATTTGCTGCAGCACACCCGCAGCACCGGTTCACTATGGTGTCAAGGCCAATGTTTGCCCCTCTTTTTGATGGTGTGGAGAATATCTCTTTTGTAGAAGCCGACTTTAAAGGCTCATACAAAGGTCTTCGCGGCTTGTTAAAACTCTTTTACGAACTCCGGCAACTTCAGCCTGACGTGGTGGCAGACCTGCACGACGTCCTTCGTACACAGGTATTGCGTAGCTTATTCTTTTTTTTCGGTGTCCCGGTGAAAAAACTACATAAAGATCGTTATAAAAAATGGCAACTTACCCGCCGCCGTTGCAAAAAGCTACACCCCTTAAAGACCATGTTGGAGCGGTATACGGAGGTGCTGGAAAAGGCAGTAAAAGGCAAGTTGGCTGCAAGGAAAATACAAGTTGAAGACAAAAAAACGCTCCACTCTCCACTCTCAACTTTCAACGCTTCACTTTCATCGTCACCCGTCACCCGTCACCCGTCACTCATCACCCGTCACTCATCACCCGTCACTAAAATAGGCATCGCCCCTTTTGCCAAACATAAAGAAAAAATTTACCCCCCTCAACGAACCGAGAAAATTATTGCGCATTTTGCACAAATGGAGAATGTGGAAATTTATCTCTTTGGAGGAGGTAAAACGGAGATTGGACAATTGAATGCCTGGGAGGCCAAATATCCATCCGTAACCTCCGTAGCCGGTAAATTGCCCTTCTCTGAAGAGCTGTTTCACCTTAGCAGCATGAACGTAGTCCTTTCCATGGACTCCGCCAACATGCACCTTTCCTCTTTCATGTGTGTTCCTGTAGTATCTGTGTGGGGCGCTACCCACCCGTATGCCGGTTTTACAGGGTGGCATCAACCTGCCGATAATAATGTGCAGATTGATCTTTCCTGTCGCCCCTGCTCCGTATTTGGCGATAAACCCTGCTACCGGAAAGACAATGCCTGCATGAACATTCCGGAAGAACTTATTATTGAGAAAATTATGAACATATTAAAAGAAAACAATTAAACTGTTGGTTCTTGTTGGGGTTTTTTATTACATTTGTACGAAAATTGAAAGTTAACAAATATTAGCTGAATCAGTGTTAAAAAGAGGAGATATAGAAATTATGTCGCCGGCAGGTAGCTTTGAGTGCCTTATTGCCGCAGCGCAAGGCGGAGCCAATGCCGTTTATTTCGGTGTGGGCAACCTTAACATGCGCGCACGCTCGGCTAATAATTTCCAACCATCTGATCTTCCCCAAATTGCCCGGCTGTGCGCACAATACAACATGCGCTCCTACCTCACCGTAAACACCGTGCTGTACGACCATGAACTCCACGAGATGCATGCAGTAGTAAAAGCTGCCCGAGATGCCGGCATCAGTGCTATCATTGCCGCCGACATGTCCGTTATTCAATATGCCCGCACCTGTGGCATGGAGGTACACCTCTCCACCCAGCTCAACCTCACCAACACCGAAGCCCTGCGCTTCTACGCCGCCTTTGCCGACGTTGCCGTGCTTTCCCGCGAAATTACCCTTGATCAGGTGGCCGCCATTCACCGTAACATTCAAGACCAAAACATCATCGGCCCCGCCGGCAAGCCCGTACAAATAGAAATGTTCTGCCACGGAGCCCTCTGTATGGCCGTTTCCGGCAAATGCTACCTCAGCCTCCATGAATACAACGCCTCCGCCAACCGCGGCTCCTGCTACCAGCTTTGCAGGCGTGGCTACACCGTTACCGACAATGACACCGATCGCGAGCTACATGTGGACAATCAGTACATCATGTCGCCAAAAGACCTTTGTACCATTGGCTTTGTTGACAAGATGATAAATTCCGGCGTACGTGTCTTTAAAATAGAAGGCCGCGCCCGCTCCGCCGAATATGTTAAAACCGTCACTGCCGCTTACAGCAAGGCTGTTGAAGCAGTAGTAAACGATACTTACACCCCTGAGCTCATAGCCCAACTCACCACCAGTCTTGAAACCGTATTTAACCGCGGTTTCTGGGACGGTTATTATCAAGGAGCCCACCTGGGAGCATGGAGTGAGGTATATGGCAACAAAGCCACTAAACAAAAAACCTACATCGCCAAAATCACCAACTACTTCAGTAACCTCGGCGTAGCTGAATTTCACATAGAAACCGGCAGCCTGCAGGCAGGTGATGAAGTCCTCATCATAGGCCCTACCACAGGCGTTATTGAGACCACCATCAGTGAAATGAGGGTTGATTTGCAATCCGTTAACCAAGCTGAAAAGGGGGATATCTTCTCCATGGCCGTGCCCCAAAAAGTACGCCGCGCCGACAAACTCTACAAACTAATAAGTAAGGGCGAATCGCATTCGCCCCGATGACAAGCTATGATCATAACGCAGCATACATACACAAGAATGACAAGGCACCTGGCTACGGCCGCCTTGCTGCTCTGTATATATATGCCGCTGGTAGCACAGCATGGTACATTCATTGATCCCGCGGGACAAACAGTGGAAACACGTTTCAAGCTTCCAAAAGGTTTTGAACGCATATATGGCGACGAGACTTCTTTTGCGTACTACCTGCGCCACCTCCGTATGTTACCCACTGACTCTCCCGTAAAATACTTTGACGGCTCCGTAAAACCCAACAATGATATTTATGCCGGTGTACTTAACATAGACATGGGTACCGAAGGTTTGCAACAAGATGCCCAGTTTTGTATGCGTTTAAGAGGCGAATACCTGTTTGACCAACAGCAATACAACAAAATAAGCTTTACTATCAGCAACCGTGACCGGATTGCTTATACCAGGTGGGTGGAAGGCATTGAACTGGTAGTAAACGATAAAACCTATTGGACCAAATCATCATCAGAAGTTGATCGTTACCGCACCTTCAGGCGTTACCTCGACTTCATTTTCACCTATTCCGACATTTCTACTTTATTGTCAGACACACAGCTGATGCCTTTCGCAGATATTATGCCCGGTGATGTATTGGTACAAGCCGCCCGTCCCGGCCACTCCGTTATCATTCTTGATGTAGCTGAAAATACCGCTACCGGTGAACGTATCTATCTCTTAGCCCAAAGCTACAGACCAACACAAACACCCCATATATTGGTTAATCCGAGTAACAATAATTTGTCACCCTGGTACAGCTCCTTCATTAAGGAAGACCAAATTATAACTCCGGAATATGTATTCAACAAACGCGATGCACGCCACTTCCGCGAAGTGACTACACCTGTTAATCCTCCCAAAAAGAAAGGCCCGATATTTTATTTCTAAAAGGAATGCAAAAACGCCTATTCTTCCGGCGCCGGCATAGTGCAAGAGCCGTTAAACCGGGCACCTACCTCAATGCATAATTTAGTGGTTTTTACGTCACCCGTGAGCGTTGCCATTGATTTCATCATCGTTGACTCTGAGGCCACCAGTGAGCCTTCAAAAGTGCCCCATATGTCCACATGATTACAGCGTAAATCGCCTTTAATGTAGCCTTTCTCACCAATCACCACACGACCGTTGGATATCAAAGCTCCCTCCAATGATCCGTCAATACGAATATCACCATTGGTGTTGATTGTTCCCACAATTTCCGTTCCGTATGAAATGCGATTAATGTTGTACGATAAAGAGTCTTGTTCGCGTGCCATGATAAAAAATTTTATAACCATCAAAGGTAGTTAAAATATTGTTCCTGTACCTGCTTTTATACATTAAATTTCACTATATTTGTGAATTCATTTGTGATACAATGTTTTACTCTATCATCATTCCGGTTTATAATCGCCCTCAAGAAGTGGACGAGTTGCTCTTGAGCCTGACACAACAACTAGTTTCAACCGCAACTTTTGAGGTCGTGATTGTAGAAGACGGGTCTAGCCTACCCTGTACGGAAGTCATACAACGCTATGCTCCAAGGCTGAATATTCATTACCACTGCAAGCCCAACAGCGGGCAGAGCGACAGCCGTAATGTAGGTATGACTTTGGCCAAAGGTGATTATTTTCTCTTCTTTGACTCCGACTGTGTTATTCCACCGCAATATTTTGCTACTCTTGAAAACAATTTACATCAAAATTATGCCGATTGTTTTGGTGGCCCCGATGCGGCTCATGAATCCTTCACGCCCGTTCAAAAAGCTATAAATTATGCCATGACCTCCTTCTTCACCACCGGTGGCATACGCGGCGGAAAAAAACAAATGGAAAAATTCAAACCGCGCACTTTTAACATGGGTTTTTCCCGCAAGGTGTATGAAACCATAGGCGGTTTCGGCAAATCGGTTGGCCCCTACATTGTAAGCGAAGACATTGATATCGCCCTGCGGATTGATGATGCCGGCTTCCGCACCGCGCTCTATCATGATAATTTTGTATATCATAAGCGGCGTGGCAGCTTCGGTAAATTCTACAAGCAAGTATCACGTTTCGGTACCGGAAGGGTCAAACTATCCGTTTCACGTAAAGGGTCATTAAAACTTGTTCACGCCCTCCCCGCCCTCATGCTCCTGGGCGGCGCAGCCCTGCTTACCTGTTTTTTACTTGCATTTTACTTGCTGCCTATCTGTAGTTCACTTGCCTTTTACTTGCAGTTGGCTTGCCTTTCGCTGCCCACTGCTTACTGCCTACTCCTTTTTGGCGACGCCCTCCGCAAAACGAAAAACCTAAAGGTAGCAGTACTCGCCGTATGGGCCTCCATTATACAAATTGTGGGCTACGGTTGGGGATTTATCACTGCAATGGTGCAAGTAAAATTAATGAACACATACAAATAACCACTAAAAGTAAGCATCTTAAATGAATTTAAATAAAATTAATAGTGAATGTTTAGGAGAAGCTAAACATTATGCGTAAATTGTGCACTACAACTTCTTGATGGAGTTAAAAAAGATGGGATACAAAGTTTTAAAAAACTATTTGTAGATGATGTTTGCTTTATTGATATATTTGAAAAAGAAGTACGCAGGAACAAACAATACTTATCTGAATATAAAACAATTCTTGCCTACATGGATTTTTGGGCTGATGGTAATATTTTACCACAAGCTAAATTCAAACAAATTCAAGATGCAGCGCAATCAAACATGTATGAATTCAGGAGTAAACATTTACGTGTCTATGTATTGTTGCTGGAAAATGGAAAAATAGTGATCTTAGGTGGCTATAAAGTAACACAGAAAAAAGACATTGTAAAATTTAAAGCCATAGTCAAAGAATATATTATTTCAATTAACAAGAAATAAAATGAAACGAGAAGAGTTATTAAATAGTCCGGAATATTGGACAACCAAGATACAGGTAGAGCTGTATAATCAAGTAGAAAAATACATGCTCGAAAATAAATTAACCCGTACAAAATTGGCCGAAAAGCTTGGTGTAACCAAAGGTTATGTTACACAATTATTGAATGGCGATTTTGACCACCGTTTATCGAAATTAGTAGAACTTTCTCTAGCTATAGGCCTTGTTCCACAATTTTGTTTTGAGGCAGTGGATACTTATGTCAAATCTCAGAGTGTAAAAAATGCAACTACCTCCTATGGGACACGCACCCAAACGACAAAGAAACATGCTAAGCAAAATATATTAGACCGTTCTTCTCACATCTCTATTGCGGCTAAAAAAAGAGTATAATACAAATGATGACAACTATCGCCGTCATACTAGCCGGAGGAACAGGCAAGCGCATGAATGCCGAAGTGCCCAAGCAATTCCTCACTATTACCGGAAAGCCGGTCATTGCCCATAGCATTGAGGCTTTTGAACAGCACGCCGGCATTGATGAAATAGCGGTAGTAGTGCACCCCTCCTACTTTGAATCCATTGGTGCTATCATTGCCCAATATAATTTTTCGAAAATAACAAAAATCATTGAAGGGGGCGAAGAGCGTTCCGACTCTACCTTAGCTGCACTGCAAGCCTACAGTTGTCTTGAAGAAGCCAACATTCTCTTTCATGACGCCGCACGTCCATTGGTGAGTCAACAAATTATAGGCAACACCATAAAAGCACTGGAACAATTTAATGCCGTAACTGTTGCTGTTCCGTGCACCGACACTATTTTACAAACAGACAATACACAAAGTGTTATTGCACGCATTCCCAGTCGCGCCTTCCTGCGTCGCATGCAAACCCCCCAGGCATTCAAACTGTCTACCATCATGCAAGCATACGCTTTAGCCTCAGACGATCCCTATTTCCAAGTAACGGACGATTGCGGCGTGGTGCACAAATATCTGCCCAACGAAAGAATAGGATTAGTGGAAGGCGAAGAAAATAATTTGAAAATTACTTACCCGCAAGATGTGCGGTTGATGGAAGAATTATTGAAATCTTAATCGTTTCAATTGTGATACAATCATCTCTTTAGCATCTTTATACACGGTAGATCCCAACAACTCATTAGCCAAAATATAAACAACAGCGCCGGTGAATAGCTGGGTTATCAATAAAACATAGTTGTTGGCAATAACAAAATGCCACGAATAAGCAGCCACAAACATAACTGCCGCCATCAATACATACGGGAACATATCTCTGAACTGTTCGTTCCAATAATAATTCACCCTTTTTCCTGCAAAAAAAGCATTAATAAAGAGAGATGCTACACGAACAGCAATTAGCCCAAATAACATAGCTATAACGCCGTGTTTTATAGTAAACGTCAAAGTGGTTGAAAGTAAGATAATCTTCACAATTTCCAAACGAAGAACAATATTTGAAAATCCTCTGGTATTTAGAAATGTATAATTTTGCGTAGCCATAGCCCCAATCACATTCGCCAAACAAATCAATTGAAAATAAGGAACAATGTTTGCCCATTTTTCTCCCAAAAGAATCAACAGCAGAGGTTTGGCCACCACTATTAAGCCAAGCATGATGGGGAGTACAACAAAACAGGTTGTTCTGAAGCTCTTTTGTGTAGCTCGTTTTAACCGCTCCTCATCATCTTGTATAGCGGCAGACGCTGCATACATTATATTTTGTATCGGCCCATTAACCAAAGTGTTAGGCATCTCCGCAAATTTATTAGCCTGCGTGTAATAACCCATAGTTAAACTGGAAAATGAACGCCCTATGGCAATTGAATATATATTGTTAAATATAGCCAGGATAGATGAAGTCAAAAAATTATTAATTGAAAAAGGAAGATATTTTTTTAACCGCGATAGTTGAAAATGCCATGGTATTTTTACTTTATTGTTTCTCCATAAAAAAACAGTTTTAAAGAATGACAACAATACCGGCTGTGAAGCCAAAGCCCAAACGCCAAAGCCAAACAAGGCCATAACAACGCTAAGAGAGGTGGAAATAAACAACGCTACAACATTAATTTTTGCCTGTGTTTTAAAGTCAATTTTTCGAATCAGGAGAACAATCTGAACAAGCCCCAGCGCATTAAATATTAGAGAAATAAACAAATATCTTGAGACTGGGATTAATGCCGGCTGGTTGTAAAAACCAGCAATGAAAGGAGCACAAAAAAACAACATCAAATATAAGGCCAATGCCGCGCCGACATTAAAGATCAGAACGGAGGAATAATCGTTAGAGGGCACCTCCTTTTCACGGATAAGGGCAGAAGAAAAACCGCTATCAATTAGAATGGTGGATAAAGAAACAAAAATACTCAACATCCCAATAAGTGCAAATGCTTCTACATCTAAAACCCGTGCAAGAACAACACCTGTCAACAGATAGAGTAGCTGTTGACCGAAGCGCTCCGACATCTGCCATATTATTGATTTAGCTGCTGTAATTTTAAGGTTATCTGCCATCTGCCATTGATAATCATAGACAAAGTTAAGGAAAAAATTTGGGACAGAATAAAGTACAATACCGAACAACGAGAAGAATCTCAAAAGCACGGGATGCTTGCCTATGACCTCTCCGTTATGTTTGCAGAAGAATTGATGAAGGCGGGCCAATCATTTGTATTTGAAAGCAATTTTTTCCACACAACCAGCGAGGATATTTTGACGCCCCTTATTGAAAAATATGGCTGCCAACCAATTACGGTTTTATTTGATGCAGAGATAGAAA
>JAVBSQ010000138.1:0-27735 GCA_031556695.1 Bacteroidales bacterium
CATACGCAGTGGGAGGAACTTTCGCCATCTGAATTCGTATTCACTGTATCCACCCTGCAGGAATTGTTTGCCGGCCGTATATCATTGCTGGACTTCCGGACACGCCTATTCTGCCAGTTTGCCGGCATTGATAGCATAAAAGTGGCAAAGGATAGAATGCCTTTATTTTCCGATAATGTGTACCGTTCAGCCTTACACATGACTTTCCCTTATAAATTCGTTTACCAGGACAGCCGTTTCCGTAACCTGTCGGAAGAAATGCAGCAGCGCCTGCAGAAAACCCTTCCTGAAGACATAGAAGAACCGGAGGCCGTTGTGGTGCGAAAATTTAAACGGGCCGTCGATATTGATGCTTGTTTCGGCCGGCAATTGCTGCCGTTAATCCGGTGTGGAAAGAAACACCTGAAAGGCTATGTTTTCCAGGGCACCGGCGACCTGGTAAATACCTCCCTTTCGGCCGAACAATATATTGATGCTTCCACAGTGTGCCAGCAATATTACGCCAACCGGGATAATACGGTGCTGCAGCTGCTGACAGCTATATTGTATTGCCCGGCTCCCTATAGCAGTGAAAAGGCCCAGGCCCTAGTGTCACAGATAGCCCGAGTTGATCCGGATGTTCTTCGGGCTATTCAGTTCAACTTCGAAGCCATTATCCAATGGATATCCCGCTGTACCAAGTATCATATTATCTTCACACCTGCAGGAGATAAGTCAGGATCCGGAAAAATGAGTTTGGGCATGAACGCTGTGTTATACTCCCTCTCCGAAAAAGGCTACGGCTCCTTGGCTGATGTAGGCAATATCAATCTGTTTACTTTCCTTGATCTTATTATTAAGGGAATTATCGACAGTGTGAAGCAGCTACACGACTTTAACGTGAAACGCCCGGAAATTGCCGAAAAGTTGCACCTCTCTCTAGAGATCATCAACCAAATCATATAGTCATGAATTTATTGCAAGACATATTCCTGTATTTTGCCAAGTATCCCTCACATGAGGGGGTGCTGAAAACCTTTGTCAAAGGCGCCGGCGATGACCGGTATAATAAATTCAAAAAAGCCGTAGAAGAGCTGCCGGTGAAAGACCGGTTCCCACAGATTTCCAACTATGTGTTTGGCGTGAACGAGGATACAGTCAAGAACTGTATCAGCAATATATCAGATACCTACCTCTTTGTGGACTATGGAGGCATTAACAGTCTCGAAACCGACCGGAGGGTTAAGATGGACAACTTTCACCTGGCCATCACCATTGCCCGGCCCACGTCTTCAGCCACCTTCGAATTGCCGGAGGAAGTACTGATGATTGATGATCTGCTAGCTATTCTATGCCAAATCAGGGAAGATATGCGCAATGATAAAGATGATCCGTTCATTAAGCGCCTGGTGTTCCCCACCGAAATAACCCCATTCTTTGCCCGGGAACTAAGCGGCAGCTATGGGTGGACCTTGATGTTTCAGTTGCAGGGAGTGGATTTGGTGTGATGGTAAAAAAATACCCCAACCAACCGGCTGGGGTATAAAAAGAGATTACTCCTTTTTAGAACAACTGCAGCTGCGCCTTATCCGCTCGCCATTCATCAAACGACAGACTCATGGCGCCGTTGAGTTCCTTGCGGGCGTCTGATAGACGTTCTTTAGCGGAGTTGAACTCACCACGGATTTCTTCCATGCGGCTCACTTTCTCAGAAATAAGCTGCTGCTTTTCCTCATTAAATTCAATTTGTTGGGTGAAGAACCGATAAAGTACATTGTAGCAAAGCATCCGGTATTTTCGTACCGCTTCCTGTGCTTCCGGTTTCACATTCTTCGGATTGATCGTGAACAACCAGCCAAAGACAAATTGGAGGGGCAAGCAAACCATTTCATACTGCTTTCCGTCACTCCCAGTTGCGGTGCTTAGCACCGCAACTGAATTCAAATCTTCATTCTCCTTTAATTTTTGTCTTTGACTGTCAAAATCAATGCCAAGTGCCTCACAAATAGGCTTAATAGGTACTAATTTCTTTTCGTCACTGCCAACAGTGATGTCTACCTGGTTAATTTTTGCAATAAATTTTGTTTCCATACGCATCTAAATTTTATAAATCAATTAGTTAAGTATTTAATTATCAATTATTTATATTTGCAAATATAGCGTTTTTTTGAAATATACAATAATTCAAGCAAAAAATTTGGTGGTTTCAAAAAAAGTCCTTACGTTTGTAGTGCTAAAATACATTTAAAATAGAGTGGCCAACAGGCTGCCCAATATTAGGGCCTTTTTTATGCCCTACACTGATACGACGGCTGTACCTTTCCGTTATCTTTTTGAGGTCACTCTTTAGATAAATGTGTTTTAGCGAACGGGAAATGTACAGCCGTTTTTCTGTACAACGCTAAAACACATTTATCATGAAAAACCAATTTAACCCGATCTTGCCGGGACTGCGCAAGAAGAACCGCCAGGGGCGGAACGAATTTAAGGTAGTCAACCGGCGACCCAGGCGTCCGGAGAACCTCTGCCTTTCCGATGTGGTCAACTTTGCCTACAACGCCAGTAAACAGGAACTGGCCGTGCTCAACAGTACCATGGCCCATCTTAACGGGAGGGCTTCGGTATGAGTCAAAGAGAATACAACGCTCTACAGCGCAAAAATGAACTATTACAATTGGAAGTAAGCCAACTTGAAGAGCTATTATCAATGGAACGGCGCCATAGTGCAGACCTCATGAGGGGCATTGAGGAGCGCAAAGAAATAGATGATTATGTGATAAATGGAAAACACATCCCTTTTCATGTTCTATACAAAATTTAATAGAGGACAAAAAAATGACAAAACAAACCCAACCCAATGCCCAAGCCCTGGAGGCGCTCAAAGTTTTTACTGAGCGCTTCCGGCCGGTGGCCGATATTGCCGGTGCCACCCATTTCTATACCACGGCTGAAGTACATGGCGCCATCCGGGAACTCTTCCCTGGATCCGAACTAACCGCTGACCAGGTGGCCTGCTTCCTTCAAGATGCCGGCTATAAATTTGAATTATTGCCCGGTAGCTTTAATTTGCAGTATAAGTGGTTATTAGGATCTATATAATGTTAAATATTGTTGCTTTTTATGAAACTTGTTGCTTTTTATGAAACTACAACTTATCTTTGTAAAAATTATTTAAATGGATATACTTAATCAACATATCATTGATAGTTGCACCGGCCGGCATGCTTCTTCTAAGAAAGCAATGATGAAGTTTTTTGAGGCACTATTGCAATGTCAATCGAAGACGCATACAGATTTAATAAAGACTTTCCCTAGTGCAGACTATGTGGGTAACAATAGATATGTTTTCGATATTCAAGGAAACCGTTACAGAGTAATATGTGTGGTAATTTTTATTCATGGTGCAGCATCTATACGATTTGCCGGAACACATGCAGAATATGACAAAATTAACGCTTCAACAATATAATTATGAATACATTTACATCACGACAAGAGTACAATGCAGCAATGTTAAGGGCTGAAGAATTAATAGCTAAAGCTACAGCCGCAGGAGGTTTTGAGAATCTATCAAAAGAAGAAGTGGATGAATTTGGCAACATAGCTGCAGCCGGTAGCAAATATGAACTTGAGGTATTGAAAATATATCCATTTACCGGAAAGAGTGCTAATCCAGCTCTTCTTCAATTGGAAGAAGAAATGTCCCGTCGCAAAATGAAACAGAAAGAGATGGCGACACTCCTGGGAATATCAACTGCACGCTTTAGCAATATCTTGAGTGGTAAAAGCCCTATTAACTTCAAACTAGCCAAGGCTCTGCATCAAAAGCTTGGGTTTGATGGCAACTTAATCTTGGACAACGTATAACATGATTTTAGTCTATCTCATATTGGCAGCCATCATCCTGGTGTGGCTATCCTGGCCCCGGATCCAGCAGTTGAACTTTGACAGGGCGCTGATGCAGGAGCATCGTAGAAGGGATAGGACTCCCATGCCACGCTATTATGACAGTGTTGTTGTTTGGGAGTCCTATTTTCGGGCTATACCTAATCCCACTGTAGGTGTACTACGCATTGAACTGGCTTTCTGTGTCGATGATGCCGGCAATCCGCTCCCGGAATATCAACCGATATACGATCTGATCACCAATCGGATGACTGAACTGGGATATAGAGTTACATTCGACCCAGTCCAGCATTCATTCGAATGGTTTGCTAATAGCTAATTGAACCCGCCTATCCCCGGCGGGTTTCTTTTTGTCCTTTAATCCACCACTAATGATTGTCATTTTTGCACTAAACACGTGTAAAAATGATAACCGATCAATATACCAAGCCCTTATTCAATAGTGAGGTAGCTTCCGAAATTCTGCTTTCGGCCGGACAAAAAATGCTCAAAGCCCAGCAACGGGAAGCGAGTGTTTATCTTTTGTCCGCCTCCGGCCGGCTGCTATCCAGTCTTCAGCAATCTGTGTCTGTTTCCCATACCGGACAGGGATTATCCATGCTATTGAATTATCCTAAGCACATCCGCTTTTTAGACCTCAAAAAAACAGGTAAAAAACGCAAAAAACGAAACTATACACCTATCTACAACAAGTATGTGTATGGCTACATTATGGGGTGTGCTTACAAACGCTTATCTGTCGGTTTGGGTTATGCGATAAAGAGAGATGTTTTTGACAGGCTTACAGCCTTAAATCTCAAAACTAAAACAGTATGAGCCTGCGCGATGAAATAGTACGGCTAGAGGTAGAACTAACCTCACCGAAGACACAAAATGAGTTGGCCGATAAACTCAAAGATGCTCAGATTCAAAGCAACAATTTACGTAAGGAACTTGAAGCCTTGGAGAAAGCTATGGCCGTGATGGTGGCACAGGGCAAGAAGGAAACTGAGCAATATAAATTGATGGAAAAACAGCAGAAATCATACCGATCTGCTCTTTCTGACTCCAACAAAGAAATCAAGCTATACTCCGCCGGCATGGATAAATCAAATATGTCCGCCTCCCAGTTGAGAAAGCGAATGCTAGAACTGCAATCAACGCTAAACTCCATGAATAAAAAGGCCGACCCGGCAACTTGGAGCAAGCTGAATCAAGAGTATAAAGAAACTATCCAACTCTATTCAAAAATGCGAGCAGGGGCGAATGAAACGGGCGCAGCTTGGAAAGCTATGGGTAATATCTTTGCTGGTTTTTCCTTATCCAATCTTGCAGGTAAGGTTTTATCCGGAGTCAAAGATATAGCTACAGGTGTTGCTAATTCCACTCAAGATCTATCTGATTATTGGGCAGAAATGACCACCGGTATGGAGCATTCCTATCAATCATTTCTCCGTACTATTGCTACCGGTGATTGGAGTAATTTGTTTTCCAACATGAAAGAGGCATACAAGCTTGGGAAAGAAATAGCCAAAATGCTTGATGAACTTTTCGAACGAGGGAATTCCTATGATATCTCATCTGCAAAAGTAGCTGCAGAAATAGAGCAGTTGTATGACACTCAAAAAAATGTAAATCTTTCGCTAGAAGAAAGGAAACTAGCTGGAGAGAAAATTATCGCGCTGACACGCAAGCAGGCAGAAGTTCAAACGAGTATTGCAGAGCAAGAATTAGAGGCACATAAGAAAAATTTGGACTTCATTACTAAGATGTCTGATGCAGAAAAAGAATATTTTATTGAAAACTACAATCAAAATATTGAGAATATTCGTCTTGCTGGTGAATTAATTGAAAAAGAAAAGGAGTTAAAGAAAGAGACAAATTATGTTATGGCACCGGATCCTAATGATAAGAGCAAGTTGTCTAATAGAGAATTTTATACTGAAAAAGGGAAACTAATAAAGCAAGAAATAGATCTGCTTCAAAAAAACTTTAAAGCGTACGAATTTGCCTATGATGCAATGAAAAAATATAATGTAGCCAATGATGAGAGTATAAAATTGTATGTTGATTCCCTTGTAAAAAAAGTAAATATTACAGCCGAATCCGAACGCTCTATCCGAAAAGTTAAGGCTCAGGATGAATCATTTGACAAAGATATCCGGGAAAAACAGAAGAAAGATGCTTTGGAGTTTACTAAAAATCAAAAAGAATCCCTCCGGGTCCTGGAGGCCGACCTCGAAACCTCCCATCAGAATCGACTTACCTCATTGCAAAAAGCTCGTTTGAAAGAGAACCAAACGGATGCACAGTACAATGTATTTGCCAACCAGGAAGATGCAAAATACTATGCGGAGCGTATAGCCGGCCTGGAGAAGTTCCTTGCTACTGTTAAAGACAAATCGCTTCGGGCCGATATTCAAAAGAAAATATCAGAAGACCACAATAGACAGCTGGAAGCCCAGCGGAAATTCGATCAGGCTAATATTGCCCTTGTGACAGAATCGCGGGATAAGCAGTTGAAAATTGTTCAGGATAGCTATGATAAACAGCGATTAGTATTAGAAAAAAAACTAGCCGAGCGGAAGATTACCCAGGATCAGTATAATGTACTGATGTTTGCAGTGGAAACGACAGCTGCTGATAGCCGGTTAAAGATACAACAATGCTTTCAGGAAGATGTCGCTAGTTTAGAAATCCAATCTGGTGACCTCAAAGCCCAGGCGGTAGAAGAAGCCAACAAAGCGGTAATGGCTGCCGATACTAATGCTGCTCAAAAGCGTGGGGCTCAGTTGGAAGCTTTTGTTAACTCTACTCGTGATTTCAAGAAATCGTTTGGTGTTTTATCTCCAAAGGAGGAGACCAATTTGCAGCTGCGTTCTTTAGAGATTGCGTACCAAGCGCAAAAAGAATTACAAGAAGCAGCCGGTGCGGATACCACAGAGCTCACTAGGGCATACGAGCAGGCTAAGACTAATATTATACTGGATGCTGAGAAGCAGCGTTTCTCCCTCCGGCAGCAGTTGGGATTGGCCTCATGGACTGAAGAGTATGATATGGAGATGGCCAACCTTCAGGACCTTCTCGACAATAAGCAGATTTCCCAGGAGGAGTACGAAAAGGCCGTTTTCAATACTAAAGTCGCCCATGCTAAAAAATATTTTGATTATTACAGCGGTTTATTCTCCGGTGCCGTCTCTGCTATTAAAGATGCTGAATTAGCCAATATTGATACCAAGTATGATGCAGAGATAGCAGCAGCCGAAGGCAACTCCGAAGAAATTGAACGCCTGGAACAGGAAAAGGCACAGAAAAAACTCGATGTAGAGAAGAAGTATGCTGATGTTCAGTTCGGCATAAAAGTAGCTGAAATTACTGCGAACACCGCCGTGGCTATTATGACGGCTTTAGCACAACTTGGCCCAATTGCCGGTGGTATTGCCGCGGGTTTAATGGGTGCTACAGGGCTTGCGCAGATAGCTGTGGCCAATGCTGAAAGAGAGAAGATTAAGAACATGACTCTCGGCGGTGGTGCTTCCAGTGGAGCTAGCCAGCAGCGTGTTGTTCTCCCTGGCAAAGAAGAGGGTGGTTACATGGACGTAGAACGTGAACAGGACGGTAAGCGTTTCAAAGCAAAAAAACAGAACCGGGCGGGATATACGGATCAGCCTACCGTGCTCACTGGCGAGGCAGGTGCTGAGTTTGTAGCCAACACCGATGCCGTGGCCAACCCCAGCGTGAAGCCCGTATTGGACATCATCGACCTGGCGCAGCGCTCCGGATCAATCAGCTCTATTAACCTGCCGGCCATCGTCCGGGTAATGGGTAAAGAATCTGGTGGGTATATTTCCTCCCGCAGCAGCTCCGGCACTTCGACCGAAACTTCGCCTGCAAGGAATTCACCCGGAATTGTCGGCGTAGATCCGGAGTACCTGGCAACAATGAAGGACGTGCGTGCGCTCTTGCAATATCTTAAAGATAACGGTGTAAATGCGCCTATTGTGTTATCGGAACTGGAAAAAAAGCAGGCGTTAGTGAAAAAATCAATTAGTTTAGGTAGCAGGAGGTAATATGGAAATAATAGTAAACGGTCAACACTTAGATATACCCACGGACTTTGCCATAGAACTGGAGGAAACCAATCCTTTCTTTTCCGACAAGGGCAGCCAGTCGCTACCAATCACCCTGCCATTTACACCACGTAATCTTAAGATATTAGATAATCCGCATCGTTTAGCCAGGACCAATAAACTACAATCGGAAGTATCGGCCATGATTCGAGCTGGCGTGATACAAAAAGATGGACGGTTAGTAGTATTTTCAGCAAGCAAAACAGATGGCATATCGGCAACCTTCTACCTCAAAGAAGGCGACTTATATACGCAGATAAAAGATGTGCACATGAATCAGCTGAACTTCGGCGGAACGCGCGACCCGTACAGCGGCAACGAAGCCGAAAAAGCAACCGCCTGGATGAAGCACTTTGAGCAGGTACAGCGTGGTGAAATAGCTACCAATTACGCTGTTTTTCCAGTATGCACAAAGGTTAATACCGACACTATTCCTATTACCTATGAGTTACTAAACGAACCAGACAGTACCTCCTCCGCACGGCCATACCCGCTGTTGGGTTATACAGAACGAACAGTAGATGGCGTAGTCTGCCCGGTTGGGTATGGGGTTACACCATTTCTGCGATTCAATTATGTCTTGCGCACATTGTTTGCCCATTTTGGCTACGCTCTGCAAGAGTCTATTTTTGATACTGACCCTGCGCTCTCAAAGATAGTACTACTTAATAATAATGCTGACAGTATATGTGGAGGAAAGCTAAATTACCAGCAGCTAATGCCGGAGTGTAATGTTACCACATTTTTGGAAACTGTACGTAATAAATTCTGCTGCGAATTTATACCTGACGGAAATAAAAAGACGGTTGAAATACATTTTTTTGAGACTATTACAGCTCCCGACATGGATTTGACGCCTTACATAGCAGGCGAGGTTAAGGCAGCTCATGATTCTTTTAAACAGTTACGCTTGGTTGGTGGTACTGCAGCGCAGTATGCCGATCCTGCCGCAGAGACATTTGAAGAATTTATGCGTGACAACGCTTATGTTAGTGCCGTAAATGAGCATCAATTTGGAAATATAGGGAATATAGTACAAACAGAGGTTATACTCCGGAAAGCCACCGGACAATTTTACAAACGAATAGCCAATAATGCCGGATTTGTAAAACTTGAACCAATAGGTAGTAGCTTCTTTAATTATGACCGGAACTTGAAAAAGTATGAATATGACGAACGCTCGTCCGATGATGAGCAACCGGCGGTAGTACTCGACTTTCGCCCATGGAGGTTGGCGCCGGTGGTTGGCGATCGTCGTCATCTTAACACTGGAATTAAAAAGAAAGAAAATACAGACGCGGAGGCAGACAGGGCTGACGAGTGTAAAATCATGTTTTGTTTTGATATCGGCATGCAAGAGTCGGGCGTAGCCAATGGAACACCATTTTGCTACAACTACACCGGGGCAGCCTGGGGCAATTTGTCGTTACAATATACAGGCGAAAACGGATTGTATTGGCGATTTTGGCGGCGTTACAACAGCATGTTACAGCGTGCATTTAGAAAATTAACCTGTTCATTGCGCATGCCCATTTCGGAGTTTCTTAAATTCAACATATACACACCAAAGTTGCTTAACGGCATACCGGTTTTGCCTGTCAATATGAAATATACTATTGATAGAAAAGGAGTAACTGTTAAAGAAGTAGAGTTTTATACCCTCCGCCTGCTGGAACCTTACAGCCCGGAGAACAATGACACTATTCCGGATTTTAGTAACCCTGGATATTATTGGGCTCGAAGAGATAATTCTCTTGAGGCAATTGGAGGGGATATATATAAGTTTATCGACCTGTCCGATGTGCCGGCCCCGGCGGCATTGGATACTTACCCACCACCCACCAAGGAGCAGAGTGAGGGCGAAAAGTATTTTATGGAGACTTATTCCGTTCCGCTATACCAAACTATCATGTTTCGGGATCCGGTATATCTTGGAGAGGTTGATTATAAAAGATGGCTCGAAGCGGGCGTTAAGTAATTTTTTGTCCTTTCATTCTCATCCATTGATTCTTTAATTTGCAATAAATAAAACAAATGATGCATTTTCTGTTTATACCTTCTATTCAATCCGGTGACTGGCCGGCACTCTACGTTAAGTGTGCCGTGATACTTATTTTTTGGGCGCTAATGATCGTCGCAGTGCTGATTGATTTGTGGAGCGGGGTTGACCGTGCTAAAGCCATTGGAGAGAAATCTCGCAGCGACAAATTTAGGCGTACCGTCACTAAAATCGGCGACTACTGGAGGGTGTTGGCTTTTGGCCTTATTATAGATATTATAGCCTCTATATTGCCGTTCTACAATCTCCCTTACGCCTCTATATTAGCCAGTGTAGCATGTGCTTTAATTGAGTGCAAAAGTGTAATTGAGAATGCCAGGGCAAAAAAGTCGGTTGCCGCTAAGATCCCGGAACTCATGGCTGAACTCCTTGAATGTACAGATAAGGAGAAAATGGCGGAATTATTAAAGAAGTGGAGTGAACTTGGAGATAAACATAAACAGGAGCCTATATTATGAAATATTTCACCTTAAAAGAACTTACCCGCACAGATACGGGGATAGATAATACACCAAATTCCGAGTGTGTCAAAAATCTCGAATACCTGGCGACGATGATCCTTGATCCACTACGCGAGGCGTATGGCAAACCTATTTACGTTAACTCAGGGTACCGGAGCCTAATGGTCAATACTGCTGTTGGTGGCGCTATGAATAGCGATCACCTAACCGGAGAAGCGGTGGATATTACTACACGAAGCATGGAAAATAACAAGAGATTATTTCAAATGCTCGCTAAAGATGGCTATGTTTTCCACCAACTCATTGATGAGAGTGACTATAGTTGGATACACGTAAGTCTCAAGCGAAAAGGATTGAACAAAAAACAAATTTCACATCTTAGTTAAGCCAATGAACAAGTTAAGTTTATTAATATTATTACTCATTTTCGCGACCATTATCGCCTGCAAAACACCCACCAAGGTTATGGATTCCGCTCGCACCGAGTCGCACGACAACAGCCGGCTGGATGTGGAAGCCTCGCACCTTGCCCTGGAGGTAACTTCTTCTACGGTAACCGTTAGCCAGGACGAGCAGACTATCACCGAAGAGGTTACCACTACAATCACCTATGACACCTCTAAGCCTGTTGACCCGTCTACAGGCAAACCGCCGGTACAATCGGAGAGCACCAGCAAGAAAACAACCGCTACAGGTAAATCCCTGCTAGCGGAAGGCGGAACCACAACCAATACGGGGGTGGAAGATCGCTTCCACGATCGGTCGGAACTGGACAGGGGCGATGTTGTCCAGGTGTCACACTCAGAGACCCCGAAATACAACACGCTCAAATATATCAGTACAATTGCTGTGGTGCTGTTGATAGGCACAATTCTATATATCCTTAATCGTAAATTCAAATGGCTGCCATTACCGTTTTAAATCGTCCTGATGGACTTTGTCTTGCCGGCAATCTGCCCAAGCTGGTGCTCACCGCCGATGAAGAGGTGCGCGTACGACTGAAGGTGGGTGATGACACGCTGCTGGACGAGACCTATATGCCGGACAAGATAGGTCGTATATCGCTCGACCTGACCGAACCTGTGAAGGCCACATTGTCGTTTACTATTCCCACGGCAGATGTATTCCACCAAGCAAGCCTGGTCAAAACATTTACACTGCACATTGATAGTGGCACCGGTGCAGGTACCTATAGCGACACCTACACTTTTACGGCTATCCGTTCCGGCGTGAAGGCACTTTCGATTACTCCTTCAGAATTCCTGCAGGCAAATTTCCTTACCTGGCAGGAACAAACCAAAAAGGTTAGCTACAATCAGCCGGAGTGGCTCTCTTATTATGCTGTAAACAAGTGCTACCTCTACATTACCGCCTATTTTGCCGACAAGACCAGCGCTCATTTAAAGTTGGCCACGTTCACTGCCGGCAGCGCCTATACTGTAAATATGCAATTCGGCCGTTTTACCAGTCTGTTCCCAAAGCAGCCGGTGTACATTGACGCCTATATGGTGGGATCCGACAGCGCCACCGGTACCAGGTTATCTTACATTCAGCGTTACCTTTTGGATTATATAACTGAAAATGAGCAGTATTTCTGCTTTGACAACTCCCTGGGCGGGATAGATACCCTCCGCGCCACCGGCGAACTCAAAGCCCACCCGGAATACACCAGCGAAACGGCACTGATGGGCGACACTGAGGAGTCGTTCAGTATCGAGAAAAAAGACGTTAAAACGCAGAATACAGGCTGGCTGACTAAAGCCGCTGCCGCTTGGCTACAAGATATGTTTTCATCGCTGCGGGTACTGCATCATTCCGCAGGCGCCCTGCAGGCCGTAGTGGTGGAAAATGTTACTGCCGAAACTTCCACCGAAGAACACTTAACAGCCTTTGAATTTGATTACCGGCCGGCGGTGGCCTCGCCCTATCTCAATGTTGTGCGAAACCACGCCGCCCTGGCGGAACCCTTGCAAATTGTTTCGCCGGATAGCGGTCTTTTTTTTTTAGCGCCCAGGCTGATTGACTTCCCTGACATCGTCCTGGGCGAAAACACGATCATTCCCGTACAATCCGCATTCTCAGAAACCTGGTTCCGCACCTCTTATGGCGGTATGATGCAAGACCTCATGGCCCGAGTGGCCGGCTCTGCATTCGGACAAAGCGCCCACACACACAACAACTTCCCTGTACTAGCCTCTTTGGGCACAACCAACAAAGCCGGTTATGATTATATTACCATCAACCACCGCGAAGCAGCTGCTGTTTTTGCCGACAAAGCTGCTGATGCCGACAGGTGGCAGGGGTGGCGCCGCACAGACTATTTAGACCAAGCGGTACGGAAGAATGACGAAGTGAACCACCTGTCCATCTCGGCGCCGACTTTTGTCTCCGGCTTCTCCGGAGAAGGGTGGCGCATTGATAAAGAAGCCGGCGCCACCTTTGACAATTTGACCGTGCGCAAAGAAATGTCGGTATATTCGCTCCTGGTACAACAGATAAGAGCCAACAACGGTTCGCTATGGGTGTCGGATAGCGCCAAAATTACAGAGGTGGTGGAAGCAGATGGCTGCTACCTGTGCGAAGTGGATACCGATGGCGGCGCCCTTCCTATTCCCTTCATGGAGGGCGACTGGCTCCGTTGCCAACGGTGGACGGGTAAGGATATTAAGTATTACACCGCAAAAGTTATCTTCGTTAATCAAGACACGTTTATTTTATCAGATAAAGATGGCGCCGGTATCCCCGCCGCCGGTGACGAACTAGTGCGCATTGGCAACGTAAGCAATCCCGACCGACAGGGAGCACTTTACCTTACGGCATCGGACAACTACGCCCCCTATTTGGACGTTATCGACGGGGTAATATCTCCTGATCTTGCCGGCCGAACTAAGGTGCGCCTGGGCAAACTCGAAGGTATCGTTAACAGCATATTTGCCGAGGCCCTAAAGGGCTACGGCCTCTATTCCAATAATGCTTATTTATTGGGCGATTTCCGCCTGCGCACAGGCGAAGATGTACGCACTAAGTTTGAAGTGGTCGAGGGTATGCTGCAAAGCGCCATGCAGTCGGTAATCGGTTCTATTACAAACAAGGATAACTACCTAACTAACGCCACTTTTTCCCAGGATATGTCATCCTGGGAACGGGAGAGCGACATGGAGTTCTTTGATGTTGGCGGCGCCCTGTTGGACTTAGGCCCTTATTTTTATTCACAAAAGAATAAGGTGGCCGACATTGCCCAATTTGACGGCCGATTCCTACTACGGATTAAGCGTAGCTACATTAAGCAACTCAATGCGAATATTACCAAGCCCGATACCGATAGTGTTATTTATCTAACTATAAAATATCACTGTACAGAAGGTGGCGACATTGTTGCCGGGTTCGCCGAGTCAGCCGTGTACCTTGAACAGGCCATCGCGCCTGCAGGCGGATTTCAGACCCTGGAAGTATCCGGCGCCTGGGACGGCTTCGGCGACTTTTTGCTGAGTTTTACCGGAGATATCTACATTGAACAGCTAACACTCACCAATCATCCGTTGGAGGACTATCGGCGCGAAGTCAGTTCACTTTTTGAGCAAACAGCCGAGCATATCAAGGCCGTTGTGACGGAGGTTGATTCTTTGGATAAGACGATTAGAAATGCCGGTTGGATCACGTCTTCAGATGGCAATAAACTGTGGGCCACGAAAGAGCAGGTAGGCGACCTAGGTCAGAGTTTATCGACACACACAGGCAGCTTCCACGTAACGGCCGAAGTTATCTCAGGTATGGTTACGGCAATTGACAGTGTAAATAATACTATTAGTTCAGCCGGCTGGATTACCACGACCGATGGCAATAAATTGTGGGCATCTAAGGAATTGGAAGACGGAAAGAAAATCATATCTTACATCAATCAGACTGCTGAACAAGTTACTATCAATGCCGACAAAATAAAGCTGGAAGGCCATGTCACAGCGAACGGAAATGTGACCTTCACGAAAGAAGGTAGAATCATTGCTGTTGATGCAGAACTCTCCGGCAAAATTACAGCGGAATCCGGTCGACTTGGTGGGTTCAATATTATCGGCTATGGACTTACTAATGATTTCGACACAGATTTAGCATACATTGTATTTCGATATGATCCCGAAAAAATATTTGCTGGAATAGGTACGAATGTATTTTCTCAAACTACCGGTATGCGTGTTGCCGCACGCTTTGAGAATGAAAACACAAGAAATGAATATGGAAGCAATATAGCACTGTCCCTTAGTGCGCAAAACGCCAAATACAATTTTGCTATCCTGGCAAAGGGCGCAATAGTTACCAATGGGTTAAACATAGGTTTTGGCCTTAACCGGCTAACCTTAGTGGGTGGTACTACTACTATTGATATAAAGTATGGTACAAATATATTGATTGTCTGCAATTCTTCGTCATACACAACTGCATATTTGCCGACAATAGCCATTATACAAGCAGCTCTCAACATTTCTTCTTCAACGGATTTTTGCATTACGCTAAATATCATGGCAGATTTGGCTTGCACAACGAATTATAGATTATGGGGGGCAGATTATGTATTTTATGACAGTAACGGCAATGTAAACAACGGATCCGGCAATGGCTATCTTGATATGGGGCGCGGTGATGCCGTTATTGCAATGATAGCGCGAGTTAGTGGCGTTACAAGGGCATATTTAATCAATTATAGAAATTAATAAATAGATCAATTTATGAAAAAAATTAACTTTTCCCAATTTATTTTTGCCGATATTACCGGTAAAAATAAACAAACAATTGATATTCGTGAACAATTTGCAGACATTATCTATCGACACACCACCGGTATCGTCGCACACGCGTTGTCTCATAAGATTCATGAAAGTGAGGGAGAAATAGAACTAACCCCGGCTGAAGAACAATTGATAATTAATGTGATCAACGAATTTTGCACCCCGGCCATCATTGACGGGGTGATGAAACAACTTAACAGGGAATAGCCATGGAACTATCAGAAGCGCAATTACAGGCCGTGGCTGCCCGGGTGGCTGAAATCCTTCGATCCAAGTCTAAAGGTGTAGGTGATCTTCCAGTTGCTTCCACATTAGATGGAGTCATATCTCTTCCGGCCATCAAGATGAATGCCGGCATACCGGAAGTGTTAGAAGTGCCTATACCCCTTTTACAGAATATAGCCCTGGAAGCAGTTAAGGAGGCAACAGGCGATGCCTCCGCAGCTGCTACAGAAGCTACGCAAGCTGCCGAAGCGGCGCAAGAAGCTACAACTTTGGTCAATATTGCTAAGCAGGCTACCACCGATGCTACCACAGCCGCTAACCTTGCTAAAGACAAAGCCAATACTGCCGCCGACCGGGTAGACTTTTCCATTAGCCAGGCAACCGCTGCTACTAATTCTGCCAATACAGCTACCCAAGGTGCTTTGGAGGCGGCCACAGATGCTAACCGTGCCGCTAGCGCCGCTGATGGTATAGTTGCTGATGCCGATGTTGCTATTGCCAACATGAGAGCTGTAGAGCAAGCGATGAATAATAAGCTGGCTGAAGTTGAAGATAGGCTAGTTAAAGACTGTGGTACATTCCCTAACCCCGAAGAACTCCGTGCTGCCCACCCCACCGGTGGTGCCGGCTATGGCGCATTGGTTCAAAGTACTGATACGGTATGGTCTTGGAGCACGGCTAAGAAAGACTGGATGGATACCGACAAGAAGGGAGAGGTAACCGATGCCCAGTTCCGCGCACATACAGAGAATGGCAACGTTCACATTACCGCCGATGAACGTGCTAAGTTGGAGGGCATTACCTCCAAAGCTGATGTTACAGCCAGTGCTATTAACCTTGCTGCCGAAAAAGCCACACCCGCTGATTCCGACTATTTTTCTATTTTCGACGGTGCCCTAAAGAAGTTGAAATGGTCGAATATCAAGGCTACGCTTACAACCTACTTTGATACATTATACACAAAGGTCGCACTCTACCCCACCACCGGCAGCAACACCGATGGCGCAATGACACAGAAGGCGGCGACGGATAGTTTTGCAAAACAGATAGACTACACCTCTACAGCAGAACAGGAGGTTTCCGGAATGTTTTGGGCGGGGAAACAGGTGTATTATAGATTCTTTACAGGAGTCATTCGCTACGCAGCATACGATACAGTTTTAAGCTTTGGAAATGTCGATTCCGTTGTCACTTATTTTGGCGATGTTGTTGGCAGCCCACCATCATTTCTGCCTTACGGCGAGCTCAATTTCGATAATATAGCCTCAGAGTTTTGGAATGTTCAAGGGGGCGGCGGAATATTCTTGCTGTCCTCCAAATACATGGGCGGCCCATATAGAATAGGGGTTTTTTATACTTATCATTAAATATAAATCATGAAAGACGAAAAAGAAACATTAAAATACAGCGAACCCGCTGAATATGCCATTCTCATTCAAGATGGCAATCGCATTAAGTATAATGGCACCCGCTTCGATGCCATCGAACGCTTGCATACCGATTTTGCGACAATAGATGTCGCTATTATTCCTGCAGCGGAGGTGCCTGAAAACTGGGCAGAAATGAGCGTTAAAGATGGTGCGCTTGTACCGGCATCGGAAGAGGTTATAGCAGCGCGAAAAGAAACCGCCAAAGAAGCGCATAACGCTGACATGGATAGGCTGCGCCAAGTTGCTTACGTAGAAGAAGCCGACCCTCTATTTTTTCAGTGGCAACGGAAAGAAGCTACCGAGGAGGAGTACAGGGATAAAGTACAAGAAATCAGGAAGCGTTATCCGAAAATATAAAAATGCTATATCTCCGGAAAGTTATGCCGGATAATATGGGATTCATAAGCCCCATGCCTTTTTAAATATTTTTCTGTAGTTTGAACGGATGTGTGCCCGAGGTGATCACAAATATCAATAATAGCAACGCCCCTTTCAGCCAATGTTGTTGCACCGGAATGCTTAAAGGAATAGAATGTATTTCCAGTAGGTAAACCAAGTTCTTTTCTAAATGGTACAAATCGAAAGCGTAAATTATTTTTACCTAAATGTTCCGCGCCTGGTTGCCTACTTTTCCCATGAACGTAAAAATGACTTGGATATTTATCCAGCTTCCAAAAATCCAGCAAGTAATCAAGGAACACATCAGGGATAGCTACATAGCGTGTTCTCAATGTCTTGGCTGTTTCCCACGTAACCTTTACTTTAGCAATTCCTTTTCGCAGATCTAAATCTCCCACTTTCATTAACCGAATTTCAAAGCCAGGGCGTAAGCCACAGTAGTATTCCCACCTACACGCCAAGGCTAATTGTGGATCCCGCTCATCTAGTAATGGCATCAAGCGTTCCAAATCTTCCTTGCTGATTCGTACGGCACCCATATTTTTTTCTATTTTATTCCGTGGTAAATCATGTATTGGATTTTCTGTAATTCCGCCCTTTTTTCTAACAAAATTAAAAAAGGCGCACAGCAGATCCTCATACGATCGGTAGGTGCGCTTTGATAAATTTTGCACCCCGATTAGTTGAGAAAAAAAGTCTATAGCTACCTGGTTGGTAATTTTTTTGATATGGACTTCATCCATGTGCTTTTTCTTTAGCCACAATCCAAACATCCGAAAACGGCTTCTATAAGTAGCGCAGGTACTATCCTGCAAATTCATTTCCGGGAAAGCTTCAGTAATATACCGATTTATCCAAAAATTGTAATTTTCAGTTGATTTAACAGCTTTATCGAAGACTCTAGCCTCTGTACTATATAAAAGTTGATCTTCATAGACACATTCTGTGATGTCATTAAAAATCGTCCAGCCGTTTGAAATTTTCATCCTTAAATCAGAGATGATTTTTTCTGCCAGCTGGTACCGGTCTCCCGCCAGGGATAGGGAATTGATATTAACTGTATCACCTTCCTCACATTCATAGCGCTTACGCACCATTTCGTCGGTGGAAGGATTACGCATACTGACTTCAACATACCACTTCTTGGTCATGTCTCCTTTACGGTCGCGAAGCTTGGGATAAATCAAAATTTTTTTTCTATACATCTCCTTAATTTTTTTAAGAAAACGCATAGCAATTTATAATTTGTATCTGAATTTGTATCCAACTTGTATCTTGCAATTTTTATCACTGCAAGATGCTCATTTTCAGACACTTTTAGCTTTAAGTCGGGGTAATGTGACTCGAACACACGGCCTCCACGTCCCGAACGTGGCGCGCTACCAACTGCGCTATACCCCGAATTGGAATACAAAGGTACGTTTTTTTTCTATTTTATGAAAATATTTTTAAACTGCTAAAATTAACTATTTATGGTTGTCTGACTTCTTGCCTTTATGCACAGTATGCTTGAATTTCAGCATAGGCAAATTTACCTCAAAAGAAGTTTCTGTGCCGGTAGTTTCCAAACCGGCTTCTTCCAGCAAATCAGCTATGAGGTTACCGCTCCGCTCTACTAATACTGCCTGCTTGGGACTTTCCGACATTGTAGATAATGCTGTTATGGTACGTGTCAACTCTCGCATTTTGGCAAAAGTCTCAATAATCTCAATTGTTGTCCTAATAGCTTGTTCTCCCTTCAGAATAGTGGCCAACATATAAAGCCCTCGTTCGGTAAAAGCCTTCGGAGTATATTTAACATGTTGACCTCGAGCTGATTTCTTTAAGGTCAAAATTTTTGACCTTAAAGAAATCAGCTCGAGGTCACCTAGTTCAAAAACATATACTGCCGGAAATTTTAACGGATTATTTCTAACAGCCTGATTAATTTCTTTTGTTGCTACATTGTACAATCGTGCAACATCTGAGTCAAGAATAACTTGTTCTTCCCGTAATGTAATGATCTTATCCTCCACATGGGAGAAGCGTACCGGTAGTGTTTCCATAGTACAATATAAAATTAGTATTTAGAGCGGCGGTGAAATATTTTTGCAAATATAAAAAACTTTTTTCACTTTTGTGAAAATATTTTACCGCCGCTCAATCATGAAAGAAGACTTTCTACATTTTATTTGGAAGCATAAACTATTCAAGCAGGACAAGCTATACAGCACTACCAAAGAGACCGTTGAAGTCATATCTGTTGGCACACATAATAGTGATGCCGGGGCTGATTTTCTCAACGCAAAAATAAAAATCGATGGTATATTGTGGGCCGGTGATGTTGAAATACATCTGCGCGCATCCGACTGGGCGCGACATATCCACCATGAGGACAAGGCCTATGATACTGTAATTCTACATGTGGTACTCATCGACGATGTGCCGGTACGCCGCTCCAACAAACAACAAATTCCTACATTGATATTGGATTTCGACAAGGCCTTAGAAAAGGGCTACAATGATTTGATGATCTCATCGGACTGGGTACCCTGCTGCCGGCATATCCATTTGATAGACGATTTTCATATTCAACATCTATTAGGTCGCTTGGCTATAGAACGGCTGGAGGGAAAAACCGAACATATAAGAAGTATCTTAACCTATAGCAGGGGCGATTGGTACGAAGCATTTTACCAACTTTTATTCCGCGCATTTGGATTCAAAATCAATTCACTACCCTTTGAATTACTAGCCAAATCAATACCTTTCCAAGTAATAGAAAAGCATAAAAATTCTTTGCCACAACTGGAGGCACTATTATTCGGACAATCGGGTTTGATTATAAGCAGTACTGATGATGAGTATATCAATACTTTGCGCAGGGAGTATGTCTTCTTGAAAACAAAATTTTCTTTACAACCTATTGAGACTCATTTATGGAAATTTCTCCGGTTACGCCCTTCTAATTTTCCTACTATCCGTATAGCCCAACTGGCACAGTTACTACACTCGTCTGTTCACTTAACCGAAGAAATACTAAAGGAAGAGGATATACAAACCATCATCAAAAAATTTGAAGTGCAAGCCTCCGGATATTGGGGTTGTAAACGATTGGGGATAGAATCCATACAAACATTATTGATAAACATGGCTGTGCCCTTTGTGTTTTCCTACGGAAAAAGCCACAACAACTGGCACATCTGTGAAAAAGCGCTTCGGTGGTTAGAAGAATTGTCTGCAGAAGATAATCATATCATTCGCGGATGGAGCTCGCTGGGATTAAAACCAAAAAACGCTTTTTATTCACAGGCATTGCTCCAGTTAAAAACAATGTACTGCGATAAAAAGCGTTGCTTGAATTGCGCTATAGGAAAGAACCTACTTCACAATGGTCATCTCATCAATTAGGTGTTTAGCTCCGGCATATTTATCAATAATGAATAATACATAACGGATATCCACACTGATCGTGCGTTGCAGTTCGGGTTCAAAAGCAATATCTCCGCTCATAGCTTCCCAGTTGCCGTCAAAAGCGGAGCCAATCAACTCACCTTTAGCATTCATCACCGGACTACCTGAATTACCACCTGTGATATCATTGTTTGAAAGGAAACATACGGGCATTTCACCATCTGCCATAGCATAGTCGCCAAAATCTTTGTTTTCATACAACTCTTTCAATTTTGCAGGCACCACAAACTCCCAGTTGTTAGGATCTTCTTTTTCCATAATGCCTCTCATGGTGGTATAGTACTTGTACAATACACCATCGGAAGGGCTATATGACAAAACATTACCATAGGTCAAGCGGGTGCTGAAATTAGCATCAGGATAAAATACCTTGTTCGTATCCATCTCCATCAGGCCGGCCAGGAAAATGCGGCGACCTTTTGCCAATTGATAGTCGTAAGGCTCCGTACGGGCATTCAATGCAGTCATGCTTTCTTTTAACGAAGCGGCTATTTGATAAGCCGGATCTTTCTCTAATTTCTTTGCATCAGGCTTATCTGTAAATGCTTTCAGCTTGTCAAAACTTACAAAGCTTGATTTAGCAAAAACCTCATCAATATATTTATTAAAATTCCCTTTATATGACTTGTCGGCTGCGGTAAGTACAGCAGGCCATTCCGTTTTTTCTACTTTTGCTGTAAATTCCTTCAGCATAGCTTTAGCCACCTTCGCGTCAGTAGTCACACTGTAGTCTTTATAAAAAGCATCAGCCGCTTTCAATAATTTTGATTTCTCTGTTTCAATAGCTTTTTCTTCTTTAGCTTGTAGGGCTTTCAAGTATGCCTCTGCACGAGCTGCCATTCCTGACAATTCAATTACGCGCAAAGCTTCGCTGTAATACATTAATGTAACACGATCTTTTGCACGGGTCTCAACAGCTGATTGAATATCTTTCAAGGTTGATTGATACTCTGCATTATTACTTTGTGCGGCAAAAGCTTCGAAACGTTTTTCGATGTCTTGCTTTTTAGCAATAACATTTAATTTTTTCAAGCCACGATTCATGCCGATAGAATTTTTCCAATAGTTAGATGAACCGGCATATTTAGAGGCGTATTGTATTTTCACCTTAGGATCAGCTAACATATCATTCAATAGCACTTCCTGGCGAATACCGCGCACTTCAATACGAATAGCATTGTCGATGTTCATTCTTTGATCCACTTCCCATGAGGTCATATAACGCTCGGTGCGGCCGGGGTAGCCCATGATCATGGCATAGTCACCTTCATTGATACCGGCAATAGAAACATTCAAATATTTCTTCGCTTTCATCGGGATATTTTCGGCTGCATATTTTGCAGGATTGCCGTCTTTATCAGTATATACTCGGAACATGGAGAAGTCACCGGTATGACGGGGCCACATCCAGTTGTCGGTATCAGCGCCAAATTTGCCGATGGAAGAAGGAGGAGCGCCTACCATGCGTACATCATTATATACTTTATATACAAAAAGATAGTACGCATTTCCGTTGAACATGCTATACACAGTAGCACGAGAACCGCCTGCCGGATTATTTAAGTCTTTCACCAAAGCTTTTCCTATTTCGTTTGCCTTTTCTGCACGTGCTTTTTCATCAGTGATAGTAGCCAGTTCGGGAAGAATTTTATCACTTACATCTTCTATACGGTCGAGAAACTGAACAGATAAGCCGGGGGTAGGTATTTCCTGCTCACGAGTCATAGCCCAAAAACCATCTTTCAGATAGTCATGTTCCACAGTGCTGTGTTGCTGAATAGCGCCATAACCGCAGTGGTGATTGGTAAGCAGCAAACCGTCCGGAGAGATAATTTCACCGGTACAGCCACCGCCAAAAATCACAATAGCGTCCTTCAAGCTTGAGTTGTTGATGCTGTAGATGTCTTCTACCGAAAGGGCGAGGCCATCTTTTTGCATAGCGTTAGCATTCAGTTTTTGCAGCAAGGGTAAAAGCCACATACCCTCATCAGCTGCCGCAGGCTTTGCCAACATTAATGCTGCACAAAGCAGCGGAAATAATATTTTTTTCATTTTATTAATGTATTTTTCTTTTAGATCTAACAAATGTACTAAAATAATTCCAATTGCTCGTCCAACAACTTGAAGCTTTTACGATGATAATATGTAATTCCGTGTTCTACAATAGCTTGCCTGTGTTTCTCCGTGCCATAACCCATATTATTTTCCCAATCATACTGTGGATATTTTTTGGCCAATTTACACATATACTCGTCGCGATGCGTTTTGGCTAGTACTGAAGCGGCTGCAATGGAGGCGTAAATGGCATCACCTTTTACCACACATTGGTGTGCAATTTTTTTATAAGGAAAAAATTTATTGCCGTCAACCAAAATAAACTCCGGTGCTTCTGCTAAACCCTCCAATGCCTTATGCATAGCCATAATAGAGCAACGCAAGATGTTTAATTTGTCAATTTCCTTAGCGGTAATTTTAGCTACACTCCAAGCCAGCGCCTCTCGCTCAATGATTTCACGCAGTTCATCACGGTGAGCCTTGCTCATTTGTTTGGAGTCATTTAAAAGCGGGTGATAAAAATCAAGAGGAAGGATAACTGCCGCGGCAAAAACCGGTCCGGCCAAGCAGCCTCTACCAGCCTCATCACAACCAGCTTCCAAGCAATTTTTCTTCAAGTATGGCTTGAGTTTTCCATCTTTCATAAATCAAAGATACACATTTGGCACGAAATTTGCACTCTCTTTATTGAATCTTTAATTTTTGAATTATGAAATCTATTATATTAACCGCTTTAGGACTATTTATTATGGGAACAACAGTAAACGCCGCCACTCCTGGCAACATTAAGGTGGACGCAAAATCAAGCAACATTAAGTGGGAAGCCTCTAAAATTGTAGGTAGCCATCATCACGGCACAGTAGCATTAAAAGATGGTGTATTAAGACTGGAAAATAATAAAGTTACCGGTGGTACTTTCACCATTAATATGCCTAGTATAACGAACGACGATTTAACCGGAGATATGAAAGCAACCTTGGAAAAACACTTAAAATCCAACGATTTTTTTGCAGTAGATAGTTTTCCTGTAAGTACTTTTGTTTTTACGAACGTGGAGGCAAAAAAAGACAATAATTACACTATTACCGGCAATCTGACTATTAGGGATAAGACCAAGGCTGTTAGCTTTGATGCCACTGTAAAAACGAATGCTGATGGTTCAAAAATCATCACCACCCAACGTTTCAGCATAGACCGTACACAGTGGAATATTATATATGGCTCCGGTTCCTTCTTTAAAGAGCTGGCAGATAAGGCTATTAGTAATGACGTGTACTTTGAAATAACGATAGCTATTCCGAAGTAAAGCCGGAAAACTTATAAGATTAAGACCGTGAAAATAGCATAAAGCTGTTTTTACGGTTTTTTTGTACCTTTGTAGAGTAAACTGTAAACTTAAACTTTAATTTATGACAACAGCCGATTATATACAAGAGGCCATTCACTTGGCTGAGGTAAATATTGATAATGCCGGAGGCGGCCCTTTTGGTGCGGTAATTGTGAAGGACGGGCAGGTGGTGGCAAAGGCTGCTAATAGTGTAACTACTACCAATGACCCTACGGCTCATGCTGAAGTGAATGCTATTCGTTTAGCGTGCACAGTGCTGAACACCTTCGACCTCACGGGTTGTGTGATGTATGCCAGTTGCGAACCTTGTCCCATGTGCCTTTCAGCCATCTATTGGTCGCGCATCACTGAAGTTTACTACGCCGGTAGTCGCTTTGATGCACAAGATGCAGGTTTTGACGATTCGTTTATTTATGATGATTTAGAAAAACCAGTAACAGAGCGGCGCGTAAAGGTAGAACAGACAATGGCGGAAGAAGGCAAACAGCCATTTACAATGTGGAAACTCAATTTAGATAAGATTCCTTATTAAAACAAAAAGCGCCGCAAATAAATGCAGCGCTTTTTTGTTTATCGTGATTTAAAATCAGACTTTAATTTCTACCTCAACACCACTGGGAAGTTCGAGTTTCATCAAAGCATCAACGGTTTTAGAGGTTGAGCTGTAGATGTCGAGCAAGCGGCAGAATGAGTTTAATTCAAACTGTTCACGTGATTTTTTGTTCACGAATGTTGAACGGTTTACAGTGAAAATCTTTTTATTGGTAGGAAGGGGAATAGGACCACTAACTACAGCACCGGTAGCTTTCACCGTTTTTACGATTTTGTCGGCTGATTTATCTACCAACATGTGATCGTATGATTTCAGTTTTATGCGTATTTTTTGACTCATGATATTTTATTCAAAAATTTAATGATTAGTCTTCATCCTCATCTTTCTTGCGTCCGCCTGATTTTTCAATCACTTCTTTAGCAAGGTTAGTGGGTAATTCTGCGTAGTGTGAGAATTCCATAGTGCTGGTAGCACGTCCTGATGATAAGGTACGTAATACTGTTACGTAGCCAAATTGTTCAGAAAGGGGAACTTTAGCTTTTACTACACGGGCATTACCTTTTGAGTCCATGCTGGTGATTTGTCCGCGACGTTTGTTTAAGTCGCCAATCACGTCACCCATATAATCTTCCGGAGTAACAACTTCGAGAGACATGATAGGTTCCATTAGGATAGGCTGAGCTTTGGGCAAAGCGTGACGGAAAGCTGCGCGGGCGCAGATTTCGAATGACAAAGAATCGGAGTCAACAGGGTGGAATGAACCGTCTTTCAAAGCTACCTTCATTGAAGGTACTTCAAAGCCGGCGAGCACACCGTTAGCCATTGCCGATTTAAATCCTTTTTCCACTGAGGGAATAAATTCGCGAGGAATGTTACCACCCTTAACTTCATCAAGGAATTGGAGTCCAACAACACCTTCATCTGCAGGAGAAATTTCAACGATGATATCAGCAAATTTACCACGACCACCGGTTTGTTTCTTGAACACTTCACGGTGTTGAACGGTACCACGGAAGGCTTCTTTGTAGTTAACCTGAGGAGCACCCTGGTTGATTTCCACACCGAATTCACGACGGAGGCGGTCAACAATAATTTCGAGGTGCAACTCACCCATACCGCTAATTACGGTTTGACCGGTTTCATGGTCGCTACGTACGGTGAAGGTGGGGTCTTCTTCTGAAAGCTTGCCGAGGGCAATACCTAATTTATCAAGGTCTTTTTGTGTTTTAGGTTCAACCGCCAAGCCAATAACGGGATCGGGGAATGACATTGATTCCAACACAATGGGGTGTTTCTCATCACATACGGTATCACCTGTACGGAGGTCTTTAAAACCCACGGCAGCACAAATATCACCGGCTTCCACAAACTCAATAGCATTTTGTTTGTTGGAGTGCATTTGATAAAGGCGGGCCACACGTTCTTTCTTATCTGAACGGGTGTTGTGAATGTATGTACCTGCGTCCAGTTTACCTGAATAAGCACGAATAAATGCCAAGCGGCCGACGAAGGGGTCAGTAGCAATTTTGAACACCAGTCCACAGAAAGGTTCTTTTGCTTCCGATTTACGTACTTCTTCAGCACCGGTTTCAGGGTTGGTTCCTGTAATTTCACCTTTATCAAGAGGTGAGGGCAGGTAACGCATTACAGAGTCGAGGAGAAATTGTACACCTTTATTTTTGAATGATGAACCACAACATGCCGGTACCACTGCCATATCAATAGTTGCTTTGCGCAAGGTTTCGATCAATTCTTCTTCAGTGATAGAGTCGGGGTTCTCAAAGAATTTTTCCATCAAAGCATCGTTGTATTCAGCGATACCTTCAATGAGTTTACCGCGCCATTCTTCCACTTCGGCTTTCATGTTGGCGGGAACTTCTTTGATTTCATAGTTCACCAATTCTTTAGAATCGGGATTGTAATAATATGCTTTTTGAGCAATAAGGTCAACTATACCTTCAAATTTTTCTTCGGCACCAATAGGAAGACAGATAGGCAAGGCTTTTGCGCCAAGCTTAGTGTACATCTCTTCGACAACAGCCAGGAAGTCAGCGCCTACGCGGTCCATTTTATTAATATATGCCAATTTTGGAACGCGGTATTTGTCGGCTTGACGCCACACGGTTTCCGATTGAGGCTGCACACGACCTACGGCGCAGAAGGTAGCGATAGTACCATCTAACACGCGAAGTGAGCGTTCAACTTCCACGGTAAAGTCAACGTGGCCCGGGGTATCGATAAGGTTGATTTGATAACCTTGTCCTTGGTAATTCCAGAAAGCGGTAGTAGCAGCAGAAGTAATGGTAATACCACGCTCTTGCTCTTGTACCATCCAGTCCATAGTAGCACCACCTTCGTGCACTTCACCTATTTTGTGGGTTTTTCCGGTATAGAATAAAATACGCTCCGACGTGGTAGTTTTACCTGCGTCGATGTGCGCCATAACACCAATGTTTCGTGTGAATTTTAAATCTCTCGCCATTGAGGTGTCTCCTTAAAATCTAAAGTGTGCGAAAGCCTTGTTGGCTTCAGCCATTCTGTGCATATCTTCTTTACGCTTGAAGGCGCCGCCTTCTTCATTGTAAGCGGCCATAATTTCAGCGCTTAATTTTTCAGCCATGGATTTTCCACTGCGTTTGCGTGAAAATATTACCATGTTCTTAATGCTCAATGAAACTTTCCGGTCGGGGCGCACCTCTGTAGGAACTTGGAAGTTGGCACCTCCCACGCGGCGGCTTTTTACTTCCACCTGCGGGGTAATGTTTTCGAGTGCTTTTTTCCAAATTTCGAGAGGAGCCTTTTCAGAATCTTTCATCTTCTCACCCACAATGTCAAGGGCATCATAAAAAATGCCGAGGGCGATACTCTTCTTCCCCTGAATCATCAGATTGTTTACAAACTGTGTAACAAGTACATCTCCGTACTTGGGATCAGGAAGCAGAATCCTCTTTTTAGGCTTCGTTTTTCTCATTTGTTT
>JAVBSQ010000130.1:0-13178 GCA_031556695.1 Bacteroidales bacterium
CAAAAAATATACATTTGGAAGAGGTTGGTGGACACCACCAGTCCCATCATGGAAAAAGTAAACAGGGCGAGGAAGGCATAGTAGCGGCGAATCCCTTTTTCGCCTTTCATGTAGCCTATGCTGAAAATATGAACCATGAGCGATACGGTGGCAATAACCACCAGCATCATAATGGAAATGGGATCTAACAGTATGCCCATGTCTATGTGCAAACGCTCTGAGAAGCGTAGCCACTCTACATTAAACAGGACGGTGGATAAAAAAGTCATAATTTATGAATTATGGATTATGAGTTATAAGTGTTTTTGTCTTGTGTCTATTAGTCTCTTGTCTCTTAGTCTAATCTCTTAGTTTATCAATTTGGATAACGTCGATATTTTGCTGTATGCGGTAAACATTGATGATGATAGCTACGGCCACGGCTGTTTCTGCGGCGGAGATAGCTATGCCGAAAAGACTGAAGAACATACCTTCCATCTGGTCGGGATAGAGGTAGCGGTTAAATACGGAAAAATTGATTTCCACGGAGTTTAAGATTAACTCAATGGATATAAGCAGTGCGAGTAAGTTTTTTCGGGTAATAAAGCCGAAGATACCTGCGAAGAACATCAGGGTACTTACAATTAGGTAGTGTTCCATTGGGATCATAATAATTATCGCTTGCGGGCCACAAGGATACCCCCGATGGCACAGGTTAATAATAAGATGCTGAGAAGCTCAAAAGGGAGAAGGTACTGGTATTTGCCGGTACCCATGAGCGCCAGCCCTATCTCACGCATGGGCATTTCGGTGTCACCTAAGATGGTAGGGTTATTATCGTATAACACCTGGTGTTTTAAGGTGACAAGAGTAGTTATCACCACGCCGGCTAAGGCAGTGATGAGCCCTGTGATAATTTTGCGGGTGTTGTTGGTGTCTACCTTTTCGCCACGGGTGCTGGTGAGCAGGATAGCGAAAATAAAGAGGATGAGGATACCTCCGGCGTAAACCGAGAGTTGCACCACTGCTAAAAAGTGATAATTAAGCAGCAGGTATAATCCCGCAGTGCTTAATAGCGAGAATAGCAGGAAAGTGGCGGCGCGTAACATTTTCCTGGAGGTTACGGCCAGCACCGATGACACTACGATGAGGGTGCTGAGAATATAGAAGGTGATTTGGGTGGCAGACATATTAAATTACGAATTACGAATTACAAATTACGGGTGACAGGGTTACAAAAGATAAAAGGGATAAAAAGATAAAAAAGTCTAGAGCCTCTCAGCCTCTTAGTCTTTTAGTCTAGTGTCTATTAGTCTTGAGTCTGGTTTGTTGAGTTGTTGTTGAAGTTTTTCTTTATTGTAGACGGAATGCTCAAATTTATTGCTCCACTCAATGGCACCTTGGGGACAAGTGGAGGTGCACAGGGCGCAGAAGATGCAACTGCCTACATTGTACTCATAACTGTCCAGTATTTTCTTTTCTTTGCCTGTTTCATCGGCCTCTTTCTTTGATACCACGTTGATGGTGCCGTTGGGGCAGTTCATCATGCAGATACCGCAAGCGGTACATTTATGCCGGTTGTTTTCATCATGGGGCATGGTGAGTTGCGCCCTGAAACGTTCGGGATATACTTTCACCCCTCTGTTTTCCGGATACTGTTCGGTTACCTTTGGGCGTAACATATTCAACATGGTGATGTACATGCCCTGCAGCAGGTACCAAAGGCCCATGAAGATTTTTGATATGTAGGAGAAGATGCGACGCATTTTAATGGTTAATGGTTAATGGTAATTTGCCTTTCATTAATAATTAATAATTAACCATTAATTAGGACAACGGCAAGGGACATGAGTACAAGGTTGATGAGGCAGATGGGCATTAATATTTTCCACTCTAGATTCAAGAGCTGGTCGATGCGGAGGCGGGGGAAAGACCACCGTACCCACAGTGCGATAAAGATGCAGGCAAATGTTTTGCCAAAGAACCATACGAAGGAAGGGATATAATCCATTATATGATTGAATGCGTCCCATCCGGGAATATGAAAGGGCATCCAGCCACCCAAAAACATAGTAGTGGCAATGGCGGCAATGATAAACATGTTCATGTATTCGGCCAAATAGAAGAACCCAAACTGTATGCCCGAATATTCGGTGTGGTAACCGGCAGTGAGCTCCGACTCCGCCTCGGGAAGGTCAAAGGGGCCGCGGTTGGTCTCGGCGTGACCGGCAATGATGTAGGTGAAGAAGGCTATAGTGGCAGGAATGTGCCCTTTGAAAATAAACCACAAATCAGCCTGCTGTTGCACAATTTCCGAGAGTTGCATGGTGCCGGCCAAGATAACGATGGTGAGGAGGGACAGGCCGGCAGATATTTCATAACTGATGAGCTGAGCGCCGCTGCGCATGGCGCCAATCATGGTGAATTTAGAGTTGCTGGACCAACCGGCGAGCAAGATACCTACTACACCTACAGAGGAAATGGCCAGTATAAAAAAGACCCCTACGTTGAAATCTATGGCTTGTATGCCCTTGGCAAAGGGTAGGGCGCCAAAGGTGCAAATAGAGCCTATAATGACAATAAAAGAGGCTACACGGAAGAGAAAATGATCGGCTTTGTTGATATGAATTAATTCTTTCAACAATATCTTAATCATATCCGCTACGGTTTGTATCAGTCCCCATTTTCCCACGCGGTTGGGGCCAATTCGGCATTGGAAGAAGGCGCACACCTTACGTTCAACATAGATTAAAATAAGGGCGAGCACGGCGTAGGCAGCTAATAAGGCGATGCCTATCAGCACAAATTCTGCTACCAGGGTACAGGTGTCATTGAGGAAGAGGCGCAGTGTGCTATCAATCCAGGAGGTTATGTCGGTTAAGGAGGGCATTTTTAATGGTTAATAGTTAGTTGTTAGTTGTTAATGGTTAATGTGCTTTTATTACAGAGTTTTGTTCATTGTTCATTGTCTTTTATTAATAATTAACCATTAACAACTAACCATTATTCATTACCTGTCGATGCAGGGGATTACATAATCAAAAGAAGCGCCAAGCATAATAAGGTCGGCCACCTTGGTGTCAATAGCTACGGCTTTGAGCGCGCCCACCAATACTAGTGAGGGAGAGCGGAATTTTACACGGTAGGGTGTTTTATCACCGTGTGAGGTGATGTGCACACCGAATTGTCCGCGGGCGTTCTCTACACGTTGGTAGAACTCACCTTCGGGCAGTTTGATGACGGCTTTTGTTTTTTCGGCAAAAGCGCCGTCGGGAATATTGTCCACCAGCTGTTCAATGATGCGGAGCGACTGTTCTATTTCATCAAGGCGAATAACGTAGCGGTCGTAAGTCATACCGTCGGGGCGTATCACTTCTTCAAAGTTTACTTGGTCATAAGCGGCATAAGGATCAATTTTACGTATGTCGTTATGCCAGCCGGAAGCGCGTCCGGAGGGCCCTGTAGCGCCGAGCGAGATAGCTCTGTCCATAGATAACCGGCCTATGCCTTTCATACGTCCGCGGGCAATGGGGTTGTTGGAGAAGAGCATGTGGTGCTCTTTCAACATTTTGCGCATATAGGGAATAAATTCGCGTACTTTTTTCTGAAAATCAGGGTGGATATCGTTGGCCACGCCGCCAATGGTGTTGTAGTTAGCCATTAAGCGACCGCCGGTGGTTTCTTCAAAGATATCCATTATTTTCTCCCGGTCGCGCATGCCGTAAACAAAGGCGGTGATGGAACCCATATCCATGCACATGCAGCCCCAGCCCAGGAGGTGGGAGGCTATGCGGGTGAGCTCGTCCATGATGGTGCGCACATATTGGGCGCGGGGAGGGGCTTGTATGCCCAGTGCATTCTCACAGCAAAGCGCCATAGCGTGACGGTTCATGGTGCCGGAGAGGTAGTCGAGACGGTCTGTAAGGTGCAGTATCTGCGGATAGGTATAACCCTCGCACATTTTCTCTATACCGCGGTGTATGTAGCCGAAATTAGGATCCACCTTGCTTACTATTTCACCGTCGAGCGACACGCGCAGGTGGAGTACGCCATGCATGGCAGGGTGTTGGGGGCCGAAGTTAACCACATATTCACTCTCGTCAAAGAGTTGGTGGCTGTCTTCTGTGCGCACACCCATACTCATGGAGATAGTGGGAATGGTTTCAAGGTTGTTTAGCGGTTCGTAATAACGCGCCACAGGGTTGAGTTCGGGATTGGCATCATAGTCTTTCCGCAGGGGGTATCCGTTCCAGTCGCCACGCAGGAATATGCGGCGCATGTCGGGGTGGTTGATGAAGGTGATTCCAAAGAAATCGTACACCTCCCGCTCATATACATTAGCGCATTCCCATAAATAAGAGAGGGAGTATAATTCCGGCTTATTGCGGTTGGCTGTTTCTGTCCTCAGGGTTATGAGGTGAGCAGGGTTAGCGGATTGAGAGAGGTAGTAAATAACGCCTAATTTGTCGCCATAGTCCATCCCCACCACATCCAATAAGTAGTCATATTGTTCTTGCGTATACAGGAGGGTGGCGGTTTTGGGCAGTTCTTCCGCCGGTACGGTGATGTTGAGGCGACCGTTCTCTTCGCTCAGTTTAGCAAAGGGGAATATAGCCAATTTATTTTTGAGTTGTTCCATTGGCAGCCTCCTCTTTTTGTTCGTCGGGCAGGTGGAAAAAATCCTGCACTTTTATTTTACGTGATAGGTGCATCATGCCGTAGATCAGAGCATCGGGGCGGGGTGGGCAGCCGGGTACATATACGTCCACCGGAATAATTTTGTCGACACCCATGACGGTGTGGTATGATTTTTTGAAAGGGCCTCCGCCTATGGCACAACTCCCAAAGGCCATTACATATTTTGGTTCGGCCATTTGTTCATAGAGGCGGAGCAGCACGGGCGCCATTTTATGCACGATGGTGCCGCATACGAAAATCACGTCGGCCTGACGGGGACTGTTGCGGGTGACTTCCCAGCCGAAGCGGGCAAAGTCGAAGCGGGCAGCGCCCAGGCTCATAAATTCAATACCACAGCAACTGGTGGCAAAGGTGAGGGGCCACACGGAGTTGGAGCGCCCCCAGTTGATAAAATCATTGATTTTACCTACAAAGATGTTCACTCCGTTGTTGCGTAATTCGTTCACGTAGGCTTCGAGGGTTTCATTGTCATTGAAATCCTCATATTTCATATCGGGTATCCGTATGTTTTTTACTTCCATACCAGCGCTCCTTTTTTCCAGGCATAAGCTAATCCGAGGGTGAGGATGAGCATAAAGAATCCTACACACACCAACCCGTCTATACCCAGTTCTTTAACGATGGTAGCCCAGGGAAATAGCAGTACCGTTTCCACATCAAATACCAGGTATAAGATGGCGAAAAGGTAGTAGCCCACACGAAACTGCATCCATGAGGTGCCGCGGGTGGGTATACCACATTCATAAGATTGTCCCTTCTGCTGATTCCAGGAGTGCGGAGCTAGTAGTCGCGCCAGCACTAAGGCTATAACGACGAGGGCTACCGCAGTAAAAAAGACGACAAGAAAGAGGGCGGAATTGGTCATGAGAGAATTTAAAGATTTAAAAATTCAAAGGTAGCAAATTTCGACCAATTTTGGGAGGGTAGAAGCATTTTATACCGGGGTATTGATAATTTCGAGGAATGTTTTAACCTCTTAGGGGAAAGCTTACTTATAAGGCCAGTGCTTTAGTAATCTTCTTGGCTTCTTCTCCGTGAAGGAATATAGGCTCTGTAATCACGTGATATTCATAGGGTACGTAGTGTGATACTTGAGCGGCCAAGAAATTGCCGTCTTTTTCAGTGTAGGCTTCGAGCAAAACGGAAGATGATTCGCCGGTGGAGAAGGTGTATCCGGGTTTTACTTCACCTTTGGTCAAACAGTTGATGATGTAATCTTTGTCAGCTCCATGGAAATAGCGGCGTGTGAGATGTACCGGCTTTTTACTGGGTGTGTATTGGTGCTTGGGCGTTCTGACAAACTTGATGATGCCGAAGGTGATGAGGGCCAGTCCGAGGAAAGGCATTAAGAACCAATGCAGGTTTATGCCGGCAGGCAGTTGAAAGAACATGATAGCGGCACCGGCAAAGAAGCAGATGATAGGCAGGGTTAAATTTGATTTTTCTTGAATTTGGTGTTGTGACATATTGCCCACGAATGCCTCGTGGAGAAGGGTATAATTATCCATGATTTTTATTTTTTAATGTATGAAACGAATAAAAGCAGTGCATTCTCTATTATAGAATGCTTAAAAATAAAAATCAGGCTAAATCCTTATATTGTTTAATGTAAATATAGTATGGTGGCTTTGAGTAGTGGTTTTATCCGGATAATTTCCGGTATATATGCGTAAGGCGTATTGATTGGTGGGATATTTCGGGAGTAGCCCGAAAACGATATTGGTGGTACTGCGGAACTGGCGTGATTGTTCATGGAACCCGTTTATTCCCGAGGATTGTTGTGGGGCAAAGAAGGAGAAGTCAAGAACATGGTCAAGTACAGGGCCATCTTGCGTGGAGAAGAAATTTTGGTGTTCGATATAATGCTCGTTTTGCAGGGATACATACTTGCAACTTTCCTTCTCACAAGTAAGGAGGCAGAGCAGATAGGCCAGCGCAAAGAGTTTTATATAGGCGAACAATAGCTTCATTTAAAGATTCAAAGATTTAAAAATTTAAAGATTTAAATTCGACGTTGGTGAAGGTGATATTGTTAGTTTCGATGAGTTCTTTTTCTTTTTTAGTGGCGAAGATGGCGTTTTCAAATTGAATGTCGTGTATGGGGTAATCGGGTAAACCACGCATGAACACAGCAGTTTCGGCACCGGAACAATAGATGTTTTTAAAGTAGAAGTGGGTAAAATCGGGTGCCTTATCTACTTTGGTGTTTTTAGCAGCAGCAGCATCGGTGCCGGCAGGAACGTCGTCGTAGTAAGTGTCAAAGGAGACGGCTTCACCTAAGATATCTTTCATGTAAATATCTTGAATGTAGATCTTATGTACGAGTCCGCCGCGGCCTGCGTTGCTTTTAACACGTATGCCTATGTCGGTGCCAATGAAGTTACAGTTGGTAACAAAAATATTTTCCATGCCTCCATCGGTGTTGCTGCCTATAACAAAGCCCCCGTGGCCGTGGTAAACAGTACATTCGGCTATGAGTACGTTGCGGAGTTTAAATTGACTGCGGTCTTGTTCTTTATTGCCGCCGCTTGATTTCATGCATATACCGTCATCGCCCACACTCACGTTGCAGCGGTAAACCACCACGTTCTGACAGGCGCTGATATCAATGCCATCGCCGTTTTGTGCCGACCATTCGTTGAATATAACGGCATGGCGCACGATGACGTTTTTGCAGCCTGTGGGGTAGAAAACGAATTTAGGGGAGTTGCGGAGAGTGATATCTTCTACCAAGAGGTTTTCGCAACCGGAGAGGTGTACAAGGTGGGGACGGATATCTTTCTTGCTGTTCAATATTTCTTGGGTAGGCCACCATATATTCTTCTTTTCGTCAACGGCACCACCTGATTTTAGCAATTTTTTCCACTGTGCTTCGGTCATTTTTTCTTTTTTCACGGGGCGCCAGGCTTGTCCGTTTCCGTCAATGATACCTTCGCCGGTGAGGGCTATATTTTTAAGTTTAGCGCCGGATATAGGTGCAGCAGCGGCATAGAGGGTAAAATCGGTAGAGAAGCTGATGATAGCGCCGCGCTCCACGTGAAGATTGACATTACTTTGGAGTTTGATAGGGCCGGTGAGCCAAAGTCCCGCAGGCACTACTACGCGTCCGCCACCTGCCTGGTTGCAGGCGGTGATGGCTTTTTCAAAAGCTTCGGTGTTAAGTACCTGTCCGTTGCCCACGGCGCCATAGGCGGTGATTATAAAGTCTTTATCGGGAAAAGTGGGGGCTTTCACCTCCGGCATAGCGAAGGGGGCTTTGCTGCGGTAGTATTCAATGGTTTTTCCCTGTGCAAAAGCGGCGAGGCTGATGGTGGCAAGTATCGTGAATATCAGTAGCTTTTTCATATGTATCAAAAATTTGTGTACAAATATAGTGATTTTTTGGAGATTATGTGATTTATTGTACCTTTGATAAAGTATTCACCACTTACACTAATATAAAACACTATGAAAATATTAACATTATTCTCATTATTGCTTATCTGTTTTGCATGCCAGGACCGTAAGTTAAGCAACAAAGAACTGTTTTTGAAGTACTATGAGGTTAATCTTGAGGCATGTAAAAAGCCTTTAATTGAATATTGTATTTTTTCATACCTTTGCAAAAACCATCATTTATGAAAAACAATCAAGGAATTGAGAAAGCGGCTAAGCATAACGAAATGGAAAAGCAATACATTCTAGACATTAAAGTAATGCTACAAAAAGCCCGGCAAAAGGCCTACTATGCTGTCAATACAGCCATGGTAGAGGTATATTGGAAGATTGGCCGACGAATAGTGGTAGAGGAGCAGCAAGGCGACAAACGTGCAACCTACGGCGAGGAAATTATACAAAACCTGTCTAAAGAACTTAGCGCCGAATTCGGCAAAGGCTTTTCGTATGCCAATCTACGAAATTTCAGGCAGTTTTACTTAACCTACCCTGATGAACAGATTTGCTACACAGTGTGTAGCAAATTGACATGGAGTCACAATAGATTGATAATGAGGGTTGAAAATGAAACTGCAAGGCAATATTATCTAGAAGAAGCAATTGATCAACAATGGAGTGTACGGGTATTGGAACGAAATATTAATACACATTATTACGAACGGCTTTTATCATCTCAAAATAGCAAAACTAATGAAGTTAAACAATATTCCAGTGAGTTTATCAAAGACCCCTATGTTTTCGAGTTCTTAAATATCTCGGAGCCCCTTCTCAATAATGAAAGAGCGGTTGAAACAGCCTTAATTGAAAATCTGCAACAATTTTTATTAGAATTAGGCAAAGGTTTTTCTTTTGTGAACCGTCAGTTTCGCATCAGTACTGAAACATCTCATTTCTACATAGACCTTGTCTTTTATAATTATATTCTGAAATGTTTTATTCTTTTTGATTTAAAGATTGGAAAGCTAAGCCATCAGGACATTGGACAAATGGACATGTATGTTCGTATGTTTGATGATTTGAAACGTGGACAAGACGATAATCCGACCATCGGAATTATACTTTGTACTGAACGGGAAGAAACCGTTGTTAAATATAGTATTTTACAAGAAAGCCGACAATTATTCGCCACTAAATATATGCCTTATTTACCAACAGAGGCTGAACTTATCGCAGAAGTTGAGCGAGAAAAACAAAATTTGAGAATTGAGTAAATAACTCAACTGAAAATCCAAAATTTTATGTAAATTTGTAGGATATATCTATAATTTCATGATTGATTTTAAACCGTTGACTTTGGCTGATGCCCAGTGGGTAAAGCCTTTATTATGGAATAGTGGGGAGCGTGGAGCTGAGTACTCTTTTGCCAACGCCCTGGTATGGGGAAGTTTTTATAAGTTGGAATGTGCTAAAATTGACGGGTTTATGGTGTCTCGATCGGCTTTTGACACCCCCACTTATATGTTTCCCCGAGGAACAGGTGATGTAAAGACTGTGATGGAAGCGCTGATGCAAGATGCCGCGGAGCGGGGAAAGCCTTTTATAATGAGAGGAATAAGCCTGAAATCCAAGGAGTCAATAGAGCAATTATTTCCTAACCGGTTTGAGTTTAAGTCTTTACGAGATACCGCAGACTATATTTATGCCGTAGAGGATTTGACAAGTTTAGCGGGACGGAAGTTGCAGCCGAAGCGTAACCTGGCATCGCGCTTTGCTAAGAATTACAATTGGAGCTACGAGGATATTACAGCAGAAAATATAGCGGAGTGCGCCACCATGAGCAAAGAATGGTGCATAGCGAACCATTGTGAGGAAAACGGCAGTTTGGAGATGGAAACAACGGTGGTGAGCCGTATGTTGGGCCTGTATTTTGACCTGGGGTTAAAAGGGGGGCTGCTGCGTGTTGACGGTAAGGTGGTGGCTTTCACTATAGGTGAGGCTATTAATGAGGAGACTTTCATTGTACATATAGAAAAAGCTTTTACAGAGTATCAGGGGGCTTACCAAACCATTAATCAACAATTCATTCAGCGGAATGCAGCGGGCTTTATGTATGTGAACCGTGAGGACGATGCCGGCGATGAAGGGTTGCGGAGGGCGAAGGAGTCGTATCACCCGGTGTTTATGGAGGAGAAATTCCTTGCGGAATTGAAAATTGAAAACCTTTAGCTCGGCGAAGCCAATTGAGAATTGAAAATTATTTATTCACTCATATTCAGTTTATTATATTTATTTATAACTATCGAGTTTCTTAATGTAATTTAATTGTTATATTACTGTTTTACAAGATTAAATTAGCTGATAATGAAATATTTAATCCTGTTTTCCATTGTCCATTTTCCATTATCCATTTTCAATTATTATGGTGCTTCGTTTTGCAAAATATGATGATATTCCGGTGCTGAAGCAGATCCGGAAGGTGTGCTTTGGGGAAGACGACGATTTCCTTGATGCCTACTTTTCGACCCGGTTTACGGAAGACAATACATTACTATATTGTGTGGATAATACTCCCGTGGCCAGCCTAACCCTCCTGGAGGCAGAACTGGTATTTCCCGAAGGTAATGTTCCGGTGTCTTATGTGTTTGCGGTGGCTACCTTGCCTGAATTCCGCCGGAAGGGCATTGCCGAGGCCTTATCCGCTTATGCAGACGATATTTTGCGAACCAGGGGAGTGAAAGCTTCTTTTTTAGTGCCGGCCTCGGAGGCGCTGTTCAATTATTATACCAAACTGGGATATAAGCCGGACATTTTTGTTGAAGAAAGCCATTTTGCCGCTATGCGTTCACTGGCGGAAGAGGTGGGGGTGGAGAGTGCCGGAGGAAGAGGAAAATTATGTTTCCGTGTGCGTAAGAGCGGGGTGCTTTTTGGTATGATTAAGTATTTACCGGCTTGAGGTATCACCTCCGCGCGTATTTGCACCTTGGGCATTGTGGGCGATTGGCGTATGGTGATGGAGTCGCGGTAAACGCATTGCAGGCTGTCGCTCACCAACACCTGGTAGGTTTTGCTGCAGGTGACTACATAATTAGCAGAAGTGGAGGCCCCGTTGTCCCACTCATACCCCTCATAACCACCCTTCACCTCCAGGGTGAGGCGGCTACCTTCGGGAAAGACCGTGTCACAAGCGAATATAATTTTATTTTTGTTACAGTGATAAAGCTTGGCTAAAAAGATTTCATCAATGCCGGCAACGGTGGTAAGGGTGTGATGGCGTAGCTGTGTGGTGTCGCGGAATATACCGGCTACAAAGATATGTCCTTGGCGGTCATGCGTCATGGTTTGCGGAAACTCTTCGGCTTGTCCGCCCATGGCGTTCACCTCCTGCAGACGGCCTTCGGGAGAGAAGGAGGCGGTGAATACATCACAGGAGGTGTTGCCCAGGCCAAGGGTGTCGTTGTCGCAAATTAAGGTGCCGGAATAGAGCCCTGTAGCTATAATATGTCCTGCGGGGTGTTGCAAAAGTTCAAATAAGCGGTCGTAGGCCACACTGCCCAAATGTTTATGCCAAACAGGATTTCCCATGCTGTCAATGGCCGCTACAAACATGTCATTGCCGCCATGGCTGTAGAGCCGGTGTGTTCCTATATCCAGCGAATCGCTAAAGTTGCCACCCACTATTGTAGCCTTTCCGCCCACCGGCAGGGTGCTGCTTATCTCCAGCGCCTCACCCACCAGGCAGGGATATGTTTTGTTTGGTTCATATTCAACGGGGGTAAAGGTTGGATTGTCTGATGTGTCGAGCTTTGCGATAAAAGCTTTACCTTCAAAATATCCGCTGAAATAAATATCACCCAGGCTGTCGATATTTAGGGTGTTGATATGGTCGCTTCTTTTGATGCCAAAGGTTTTTACCCACTTCGTTTCACCCTCCGGATCATGTTTGCTGATGAAAAAATTGAAGCGCCGGTCTCCTGCTGTTTTATCTCCAAAAGAAGCATCTTTTCCGCAACTTCCGGCGGTATAAATAGCGCCGTCAGCTACTACAAAGGCAGTAGGGATATCGCGCGTGGTGCTGCCTCCCTGCTTTGCCCATAACACCTCACCCTGCGGGTTGAATTTAGCAATATAAAGATCCTCATTGCCTACGGGTGCCAGCACTTCGTGGCCGAAGTGCAGCGTGTCCGAGAAGCTGCCGGTAAGGTAAATGTTGCCGGAGGTGTCGCAAGCCGAATTGCTCACGCGGCTGTTGCCGCCGCTCACCGCCTGTACCGCCCAATGCCAGCGGAGCTGCTGTGCTTGTAGCTGAGGAGGAAGGCATAATAACAGTACGGGGAGGATATAAATAGTAATCTTCGTTTTCATAGTATTTACCTATTTAGCTTTGATAAAAATGTGATTGAGCAGATTGTTGCCTGATTGTATTTGCAGTATGTAAGCGCCGGGGTGCAGGCTTTGCATATCTATCTGTATGCCGTTTTCGGTTCCGTTTAATTTACCTTCCAGATACAGATACCCTGTGGCGGCTTCTATCACACGGTAATGCAGTATGACATCAGGCGCAATAACATTGGCGATGTAATCCACCGGATTAGGATAAAATATAAATTCGGGCTTATTGTCAGGGTCTATGGTAATTTCTTTGCTCATGCTGCGTTGGCAGCCGTTACGGATATCTTCTACCTTAAGAGTGGCGGTGTAACTACCCGGATTGGTGTAATTATGCAGGTGGTAGCTTAGGTTACGCGCCATAGAGTGATCGCCGAAATCATAATCGTAGGTGTATCCTTTCACCATAATATTGGTAATGTGGAATATCACCTCGTTGCCTGATTGTATGGTAATGAATAGGGGTTCGGGCACCGGCAGCACGGTTACTTGTATTTCGGCAGTAGCCGCAGGACAAACAGTATTTGTTGTTTTAGCCACGTAGCGGGTAGTTTGTGACGGAATGGCCGTGAGATCCGTCAATTCATATAAATGATTATCACCGGCTGTTTCATACCATTGTATATTATGGTTGCTTGTGGCGCGCAGGCTTACCGGCGCCGTTTCACAGATGGTAGTATCTCTGCACAGCAGTTGCAGTTGGGCCGGCGCTTCAATGGTAATGTGCACCGTGTCGTATG
>JAVBSQ010000019.1:0-10770 GCA_031556695.1 Bacteroidales bacterium
GCGGCAATGGTATACAATGTGGAGATATCCAAGCGCTCGCTGCCTTCAAAAGGTATATGCTGACAGCCGTCATCAGGGCCGCGCACTTCCATCCATCGAGATTTCAAGCTGAAATGGCTACACGGTACAGCCGCTTGTACGCGTTCATCAAAACCGGTAAAATAGCTCACCTGCGTACCTCCACCGGAATTGCCCACACAGGCAATGCGTGTAGGGTCAACCTCTGCACGGGTAAGTAAATAATCCAGCCCGCGCACATTATCCCACAATTCGTAGGCGGCAATGGTAGTACCGGTTAATACGGCTCCGGCATCTAATAAGGTATGCTCGGTGGTAGCACCGCGCGTTAGTGTCTTTCCGTCTTTATCCAACAACTGTATTCGTTCTCCTTGTCCCACCGGCTCTATCACCATTACCACAAAGCCGTTCAGGGCCAGTAGTTGTGCGGTTTGTTGATAAGAAGGCGTAGCCTTTCCGGTCATTTCATGTCCGCAAAACAAGAGTACGGCAGGATATTTCCCCTGCTTCTCCGGCAGGTAAAGGTTAGCTGCCACATGAAATCCTGGACGGCTCTCATAAATAATATTTTCCACCTTAAAGCCTTCTCTCTTGAGGGTAGCTGTAATCACGGGCTTTAAGGGCGTTTTTTCCTGAGGTAATCCCAACAAACGAACATAACGCGCTGCCGCCTGTTTAGCATACGACTTTAGGCTATCAGGGGATACCAAGTCTTTACTTAATTCTTCCAACCGGGCTTCTTCCTGCGCGTACATCTCGCGCATCAAATAAGCATTTAGAGTATTGTCCGCCCTGTATGGCAACACGCGGGAATCCTGCGCCCTAACTACAGTCAGTGAGAAAAGGAGCAGTAACAATAGTATAAAGCGTAGGTGGAGCATAAAAAATTACGAATTACAAATTACGAGTTACTTGTCTTTTACTTGCAGCCTACTTGCCTTCCACCCGCAATCCCTTCACGTTCTTATACACTATCGGCTCTCCGGATTTGGGCTGTATCTGTACGTTCTTAAGGCTTATACCGTCGGTTTCGGAGATAACAGCACCCTTGTCTGAGGTGATAAAAATATTTTCCAAGCTTACATTTTGCACGTTCATTTCAGGGAGACCGTTGAAATACATGGCACGACCGGCACCCTTACACACCACATTGTTGATATTGATATTTCGGAACTGCGGAGTGGTTTCATCTACCGGAACAGGCGTAGTGTCGGGGAATATACCATTAGCCTCATCTGCTTTGGTTTCCAGCGCTGATTTACCACCATAAAACAAGTCAAACAACAAAGGCTCAGCGGGGATATTGGTCATGTCAATATCCGCAATCCAAATATTTTCAACAATTCCACCGCGGCCACGAGTACTCTTAAAGCGAAGTCCCACATCGGTACCAAGGAAAGTACAATCGCTCACTTTTACATTTTTTACGCCGCCACTCATCTCACTACCTACCACAAATCCACCATGGCCATGATATACAACACAACCTTTCACTATCATATTTTCAGTAGGAATAGCACGCTTGCGACCATCAGCATCTTTACCGGATTTCACGCAAATAGCATCATCACCCACATCAAAGCTGCTGTTGTAAACAATTACATTTTTACAACTTTCCACATCTAAACCATCACCGTTCTGTGAAAACCAGGGGTTACGCACGGTAAGGTTACTGACAATTATATTTTCACACATCAGCGGGTGGATATTCCACGCCGGAGAGTTTTGAAAGGTCAATCCATCAAGCAATATATTCTTACAATTGATAAAACTAACCATAACGGGACGAAGGAAGTCTTTGATTTCATTCCATTGGTTCTCTTTCGTTACATTAGGTACGTTTTGATCTATCACATTCAAGCTCCCCTTCAATGCCGAGGCCGTGGGCCACCATGTATTTTGTTTTTCATTCAATACACCACCTGAGGCCACTAATTCTTTCCATTGACCGGCAGTGAGTTTTTCTTTTTTTACGGGGCGCCAGGCGCCGCCGGACCCGTCAATTACCCCCTCACCGGTAAGGGCTATATTGGTAGCTCCTTGGGCCGACAGTGGCGACTGGCAACGGCGGGTATCAAAACCTTCAAAAGAGGTTTCAACCAAAGGATAAAGATTAAAGTCAGGACTAAAAATAATTATTCCACCTCGTTCTATATGCAGGTTGATATTGCTTTTAAGTACTATAGGGCCGGTGAACCAGAGTCCGCGGGGCACCACCAGTTTACCACCACCTTTGGCCACAAGGGCATCAATAGCTTTTGTAAAAGCCTCTGTACATAAGACCATTCCATCGCCTTTAGCGCCAAAATCTTTAATGTTTACGACATTTTTTAGGAACACCGGTGCTTTCACCTTCTCCATTTTAAAAGGAAGATCCTTATATATTTCATCGGGAATAACAGTGGTTTGCGCTTGAAGGTAAAAGCTACAAACGAAAAGCAAGGAAGTTAAAAATAAATGCTTCATATTAAATTAGGGATAAAAGGAATAAAATATTTTATTTTCTTATAGTCTTACGGTTTGGCTATGCGAAACCAGTCTACTTTAGCACATCCACCGTCATTATTGGTAACAGGACGGGTAGCAAACAGGCCGATCTTAGCGCCTATCCATTTGCCCTCCTTAGCGGTAAAGGCTTTACCGATGGGCGTAAAAATTATATTGTCCAAACTATAGCTAAATTGACATTGTCCGACATTTTTCACTTCCACGCGCAGATACACCGTAACATCATTTTTCAATGAAACGCTTTCATGCATGGTTTCGGCTGTTCCTTTATCAGCGGCCATACAGCTTTGCTGTGAAAGGTACAAACCTTTTTCGTCCGACGCTATGGCCAATACGGCATAATCAAGCCCCATCACTACCAGCCCTACCCTTTCACCTGTTATTTTGGTGTTAGGGCGAAATTGTATACTGCCGGTAGCTGTAAATTCAGATGCCGGAAATTTCTGCAAGAGTAAATTCGACACATCATATAAATTTTTATAATTTTTAGAGACAGGTACGGTATAAAGATTAAGAAAACCGTTTTTCACATCATTAAAAGCCCACCAGCCAAGCGGATTAGCGTGCCATTGCCATTGCAGTCCCAAGCTGGGGTCGGTAAATTCATCGCTTTCAGCAGGGGTAGCAACGGGATAAGTAGCACCAACATTGGGCTTTTTATAGGTCAGTACAGGCTCTCCACAGCCATCGCCATCTTCATCAACGCCTATAACCGGCCAATTATCTTTCCATTGCAGAGGCTGCAGATGCACTACGCGCCCATAAGCATCTATATCCTGGAAATGCAAAAACCAATGTTCACCGGTTTTGGTATCCACCCAGGCTCCCTGGTGCGGGCCATTTACCGGAGAGTTTCCTTGTGCCATTACTATTTTGCGTTCATAAGGTCCCCATACATTTTTTGACCGTAAGGCTACTTGCCAACCGGTAGCAACACCTCCGGCAGGAGCAAATATGTAATAATATCCATTATATTTATAGAATTTAGGCCCTTCAATAGTTTCATCATCTTCATGCCCATCATAAATAGTATAACTTTGTCCTACAGCCTTTTTCCCATTATCGGTAAGGCGGGTGACGGCCAAGATGCTTTTTATTCCGGCGCGACTGCCGGCGTAACCGTGTACCAGATACACCTTCCCGTCCTCGTCCCACAAGGGACAAGCGTCAATCAGTCCTTTCCCTTCTTTCACCAAGGTAAGAGGCTCCCAAGGGCCCTCAGCTTTTGCAGCCTTGGTCATGTAGACACCGTAGTCGGGGTCGCCATAATAAATATAAAACTCTTTATTGTGGTAGCGGATAGAAGGCGCCCACACACCATTACCGTGTTGCACCTTGCTAAAAACATCTTCAGGAATCAGTTTATCTAAAGCATACCCTACGATAGTCCAGTTTACCAGATCTTTTGAATGCAAAATTTGCAGGCCGGGACTACAATTGAAACTGGAGGAGACCATATAGTAATCATCGCCTACACGACAAGCATCAGGATCGGAGTAATCGGCATACAACACCGGATTTTTATAGGTACCATCTCCATTATCGGCCACCCACACTTTGGATTGGGCGGTAGTTGTGATAGGCCAGTAGGCTACAAGTAAAAAGCAAGTAAGCTGCAGGTAAGCTGCAAGTTTAAGGTAATTATTCATTGTTCATTGTTCATTGTTCATTGTTCATTGTTCTTTATTCATTGCTCATTGGAGTCCATTTGTCACTGCGGGAAAACACGTTCTCCAGTGTATATTGTTTAGCTTCTTTATCGGTAAGTTGGCGGCTCCATGCTACTCGTGATACAGTGACTGCGCCCGCACCGGTATTTTTATATTCAGCATATCGGGCTGTTTTTTCATTCTCAACATTGCGCCAGTTGTCCCAGCCATCCGGTAAAATATGATTTCCCAGTGTGCATTTCAGAAACACTGTGGCAGCATACGGGCGCCAAGGACGGCCCAAATATACTTTATCTATACCTTCAGCTGCAGTAAGAGTGCATTGATTAAATACATACCCATAGGCAGTATCTTGAGGCGTTGATGCGGCAGTGATGTATGAATTCTTTTTGCTATAAATGCTGCAACTTTCAAACCATGCGGTGGCAGGACCGAAAATAAAATCAGTGGTTCCTTCAATATAGCAATGGTCGTAGTATTGGCGGGTACCGGCCTTTCCGGTGAACAGGGTGTCTTGGTTTCCAATCAGACGACAATTTTTAAACACTACACGGTCGGCCTCCACATGCACGGCCACTGCTTGTCCCAACTGGGCGGCATTGTTTTCAAAGGTAATATTTTCAGCTTCAAAACCATCACCTTGTATCAAAATGGTATAGGTTTTAAAGGTACCCATCTTATCAATATTAGCATGGTCGTCCCATGTGATAATCGTTTTATCCGCACTCTCTCCCACCAGGGTGATATTTGTTTTTTGGTTCGGTACAATAATTTTTTCTTTGTAGGTTCCGTTCTTCACAAAGATGCGCACGCGGCCTTCAGGACGAAAATCACGAATAGAATTTATCGCGTCTTGAATATTGCGAAAGTTACCTGTGCCGTCACGCGCCACCACTACATCAGCCTGTGCAAAATCAGCCTGCGCCGGTGTGGGCGACTGCGCTTTTGTGTGCGCACACAAAAGACTTATAAAGAAAATCATTAAGTACTGTTTCATAAAAAATATTTTTTGTTCTAAAAAAATGTTTTTACCTTTGTGGTGAAGAAAATTAAAATCCGCCATTTTTAAGATTTCAAGATAACAACCACCAATTTTATGAGTAAACTTGTTTATTTATATGAACAGATGAGTAAAATTAGTAAAAATAACCGAAAAGCCACTCTTAATCTTATTGATGAAAGAGTTAATGAGGGGACTGAGAGGGTATATAATGCTATCCGGGCATTAGAGCAGAAAATGGACCTCCGTTTTGATGAAATGGACAAACGATTAACCCTGATCACCTGGATGATAGGAATTTTAGCTGCTATATTTGTTGCCCACATATTCAAGTCGTAAAAGAACATTATTCTGTAATTAAGCTATTGAGATATACCTCTAAATTGGTATAGTCGGAACTTAAAGTGAAGGTAGCACCATCGGTGGCGTCTCCAGGATTCAATCGATGTGATTTCTCCCATGCATCGGGAATACCGTCTCCATCGCTGTCTGCGGGAGCTTTGAGCGACTTCAATACGGGCAATGCTTCCACATCTTTTGGTGAATCAATTAATCCATTTTTACCATAAGTAGCAGTACCAGTACGCACATCGCGGATAACACGTTCATCAATAGCATCACGTTGAGCACCTGCTTTATTGAGTACATTTTCATACGCTTGCTGCGCCGTTTCTACCGGAATAGCTATTACATTAAATGCCTTATTAGCACGTATGTTCTCCATTAATAAAGGGTAGTTTGGCGACTTAATAGAAAAGTCCATGCCTATGCCGAGCATTTCTTCTGCCAATTGGAAGTCAATGCCTCCATTCCAATTATTACGGGTCACCGCTGTATCACTTTCCATTACATTACCGGCAACATAAAATTTTCCGAAGTCATGAAAACCGCGTTTGTCCTTGCTTTGCCAAGCTTCCAATATACGATGGTTTACTTTTTTTGCAGTGGCCGGGCCGGGTTTATAATAATTATTTACTATATTGTGTTGGCCGTTTTCGCCGGCATAAGAGCTATTAAAACCCCAGTTGTAAATAACATTGTTACGAAAATCCACCCATTCGGTTTCTTTTGTATCTTCGTGATAACGGGCGCCACAGAAGCGGGGATTGCGACTGCTATGATGAGCCAGGAGGTTATGATGAAAACTAGCACCCATACCACCCCAGATACCGCCATAACCATGAGCTCCTTTGGCGTGAACCGAGTTGGTCAAACTTTCATATATCAAACAGTATTGCAGGGTGAATGATTCATTGTCATAAAATGAAGCACACTCATCAGTGCTCCAACTCATGGTGCAGTGGTCAATAATAATGTTTTTGCGGTGCGTGGCTGATATAGCATCATCTTCCACTCCATTATTATCACCTAAACGAAAGTGCATATAACGAATAATTACATTATTGGCATTCACTTTTACAGGATCACCGGTAATACAAATGCCGCTGCCCGGCGCAGATTGTCCCGCAATAGTAATACTGTCAGCCTTTATTTCCAAATTTGTTTCCAAGTGAATAGTACCTGAAATCTTAAACAGCACTGTGCGCGCACCCTTTGTGGTCACCGCCTCACGAAGAGATCCGGGACCTTTATCATTCAAGTTGGTAACATAAATCACCTTTCCCCCGCGGCCTCCGGTAGTGTATTTACCAAATCCATCAGCACCAGGGAAGGCTATTTTGGATTGATTGGGGGCGTAGTAAGCTGCAGAGTGATGAGTGATGAGTGATGAGTGATGAGTAAAGTATGGTGCTAATTCAGGAACGGCCTGGATTAAGCCTTCAGCGGCCATTTTAGATACAATGGGAGCACTATTTATATTCAAGTGTGTATTATCTTCTTTCCCTTTAGGAGCACACAGGCTCTCACCGGATGCGAGGTTCATAAATTTATCGAATGAACCATCCGGTCCAAGTTTACGTAGCCAGTTGGCAGTGGAATCGTAGAGGTCAACCATAGGCACCTGGAGCTGTGCAGCCACCTCACGGGTCACCTCTAAGTAGCGGCCGTGGGTATTTACCAAGGTACCGGTGCTGTCAAATTTACGGCGACTGATGGAGGTATAAATAACAGGATTTCCGCCTTTGCCGCGTGTTTCTTCTACATAACGGGTGAGGTTGGCACGAAAGTCAGTATCGGCATTAGCATAGCGAACAGTGTCGTCCAATTTGGCGTCATTGTGGCCAAATTCAATGATCACATAATCGCCGGGCTTGATGCTTTCATATACCTTTTGCCAATGGCCTAAATCGCGGAAGCTTTTGGTACTGCGCCCGTTCACAGCATGGTTTTCTATGCGTACATTTCCATTAAAAAATGGTGCAAAAAACATACCCCATCCGCGTTCACGATTATCTTTAGTCAATGGTTTATCGGCCATAGTGGAGTCGCCACAAAGGAAGATAGTGATTTTTTTTTGCGGGGCAGTAGCTGCTACACAAAGTAGCGCAACTATTGACACTATGATAATTTTTTTCATGAGATATTTGTTTCTAAAAAATATTTTTACCTTTGTGGCGAAGAAATTAAAATCCGCCATTTTAAAAGTTTTTATTTAGTCCTATAACCACCTACTATGAGCAAACTAAGTTTTTTGTTTGAGCAAATGGGACAAATTGAGAAAAAAGGCCGTAAAGCTGTATTAAATCTTATTGACCAGCGCGTTGATGAGGGTAATGAAAAGTTGTATAAAGAAATGCATATACAATTCAAATACATACAACAGCAATTCGGCATCCTCAAATGGATGATAGGCATTTTGTATGCCATTGTCACAGCTATTTTAGCAAAAGTCATCATCATTTCTTAGTATTTTCCCCATTGATGTAAAGCCCTTTGAAATTCACATCTTTGGCACCGGCAATAGAGTTACCGCTCTCCACACCATTGAATTTACAGTTGGTTACATTGATATTATATACGTTTTCCACACCTTCCAGTCCGGTAATATAAACGCCATATTTGCTTTTTTTACTGGTGATATTTTCTATATTCACATTACGCACAATGGGTGGGAAGTCACGACAACAAGGCTCTTTAGGCTCGTATATCAAATTTATTTTCAGTACGGCTTCCTTACATTGGCCTACTTTGATGTTGCGCACAAATACATTTTCAATGAGTCCACCGCGACAATTGCTGGTTTTAATACGAATTACACGGTCAAGGTCAGGACTGTCCATCGTACAGTTTTCTACATATAAATTACGATAACCACCACTGATTTCACTGCCTATAACCACGCCGCCATGACCATCTTTCATAGTGCAGTTGCGTACTACAATGTTTTCAGAGGGTTTATTCCACTTGCGACCATCATTATTGCGACCGGATTTGATAGCTATACAATCGTCGCCGGTATCAAAGGTACAACCTTCAATCAAAACATTGGTGCTGGATTCAGGGTCACAGCCGTCGCTATTCTGTCCATGGCTATAAATGGCAACATTACGTACCACCATTTGGTCACAAAAGAGAGGATGGATCACCCAAAAAGGCGAGTTGCGCAAGGTAACACCTTCTATGAGTATGTTTTTACAGTTATAAAAATTAATGAGCTGGGGACGTAATCCGTCTTCCTCAGTCATCACACGTTGTTCTATGGGTACATTATTTTGCTCATACTGCAACAATTTAGGCCTTCCGGTACGTTGTGATACCATGCCGTCTTGGTAACCATAACTTTCATGTCCGCCCTTCGCCCACCAATCTTTTGTCGATGCGTTTCCATCAACAGTACCTTTGCCGGTGAGGGCTATATTTTTTGCCCCATAAGCATAGATGAGCGGTTGGGCGTTAATACAGTCAATACCTTCCCAACGGGTGGGAACAGCAGGGAAATAGTATTTCGCTTCAGTTGTGAATTTGAGTACAGCTCCTTCTTCTAAATACAAGTTTACATTACTTTTCAGCGTAATAGGACCGGTATAAAACACACCTTTAGGCACTACAACAATTCCTCCGGAGGCATCATAAGCGGCTTGTATAGCTTCGTTGATGGCCGTGTGATTCAATAATGTTGCATCGTCAGCCACGGCACCGAAGGCTATGATGTTGTATTTTTGTTGGCGAAATTCAGGTACATCAATGGCTTTTACAATAGCATCAGCCTGCTTGAATGCCTCTTTCATCGTTTGTGCAGAAACGGCGCTACTAATAAAGAGTAGGGCCAAAAAGAAAATTTTTCTCATATTGAAAATGGTAAAAGGTGAAGGGTGAAAGGGTACAGGGTAGAAGAAAAACACCTTTCCACCTTGTACCTTTTACCTTTAAACCTACAATGTAACTCCTGTTTTAAATATCGCTATTTCACGATAGTTAGACTTTTCGTTATTTACAAATTCTCCGCTGGCCACTTTTATAATGTAATCAATAAAGCGTTCATTTGTTTTTTCCATCGGTTCATTTTCTAAAATCACGCCGGCATTAAAATCTATCCAATTAGGCTTGAGATTATAGATGCGTGAATTGGTAGAAATTTTCATGGTAGGCACAAAGGTGCCAAAGGGAGTACCGCGACCGGTGGTAAAGAGGACTATTTGGCAACCGGCGGAAGCCAGTGCGGTAGCAGCTACTAGATCATTACCAGGCGAGCTTAAAAGATTTAAACCTTTCGTTTTTAAACGTTCGCCATAGGGCAATACGTCTACTACTGTAGCAGCGCCGCCTTTTTGGGTACAACCGAGTGATTTTTCTTCGAGGGTAGAGATGCCTCCGGCCTTATTGCCGGGTGAGGGATTTTCGTACACCGGTTGTTTGTTAGCCATAAAATATTCTTTAAAATCGTTGATCAGATGTACTGTTTTATCAAATATATTATTGTTTTGGCTACGGTTCATCAGAATAGTTTCTGCTCCGAACATTTCAGGCACTTCAGTGAGAATGGTTGTTCCGCCTTGCGCAATGAGGAAGTCGGAGAACATACCTACCAAAGGATTGGCGGTAATGCCTGAGAACCCGTCTGAGCCGCCGCATTTGAGGCCTATCTTCAATTCCGAAAGGGGAATATCTTCACGTTTGGCTTGTATTGCTTCTGCATAAAGTTTACGTAGAATAGCCATGCCCTCCCCTATTTCGTCGCCTACTTTTTGTGTTTCAATAAATTCGATACGCGCCTTGGTTGGGCCTATAAATTCTTTGAAGGCTGCTATCTGGTTATTTTCACAACCCAGTCCTACTACCAATACGGCTGCAGCGTTGGGGTGCAAAGCCACGTCTCGAAGCACTTTGCGGGTATTCTCATGGTCGTCGCCAAGCTGTGAACAGCCATAATTGTGTGGATAGGCAACAATAGCATCAAGTCCTTTCCCACCGGTTTCTTCTTGCAAACGGGCAGCCAGTTGATTTACAATGCCATTCACGCATCCCACGGTAGGAATAATCCACAGTTCGTTACGTACACCTACTTCGCCGGTAGGACGACGATAACCTTTGAAGGTCATCTTACGGTCGGTAAATGCTAATTGTTGAATTTGTGGATTATAGGAGTATTCCAATACACCATCAAGATTAGTCTTGATACTTTTTTCATTCACCCAGTCGCCCGCTTTAATCTCCACTACCGCATGGCCAATA
>JAVBSQ010000024.1:0-6367 GCA_031556695.1 Bacteroidales bacterium
ATAGTTGGCTTTCCTTGTAAATCATCATAATAACCGCTAAAATTGCTTTTAGCACTCCAAACAACTTTCTCAGCATCAGTAACCGTGCGGTAGTACTCGCTTTGTTCCAAAGTTGAAAGCAAATATGGAATGGTAGGTTTATTTGTAAGGCTTGTATAGTCGCCCAAAGCATTCCATTTCTCTTTTTCTTGCTCGGTAACAGTTAGGTGAGTGTAGTCCGTCTGTAGGTCCCTGAGCATTGTGGGGATAGTTGGCTTTCCTTGTAAATCATCATAATAACCGCTAAAATTGCTTTTAGCACTCCAAACAACTTTCTCAGCATCAGTAACCGTGCGGTAGTACTCATTTTGGTCTAAAGAGGAAAGAACTGTTGGAATAGTGGGTTTACCCTGCAAATCTTCGTAATAGCCGGAGGTGGCAACTTTGGCCAAATCAGGTTTGTTCGATAGATCGTTATAATTACCGGTGAAGCTAGTATTATTCCACTTCGCTTTCTCAGCATCAGTAACCGTGCGGTAGTACTCATTTTGGTCTAAAGAGGAAAGAACTGTTGGAATTATTGGCTTATTCAGTAAGTCATTGTAGCTACCGGTGGTAGCTACAGTTGCAAAATTAGGAAGCTCAAGGGTTTGTGATGGCGCCAAATATACCCATTTTAGGGCGTCCCAATAATAAAATCCCGCATCACGATCAGTCTGATATACAAGCAGCCCGGTGGACTGGGCATTTGTTTGTATGTACATGCGCTGCACATAGGTCATACGGGGTACTAATACCCCTTTGTTTTGACTTGATACATCAAGTATTGCAGCAGAATTTGGAGTGAATTCTTTATCCCCGATAGCCACACCTTGGGCGTTAGCAAATAAGCTGAGGAGTAAGGCTATTAAAAAGAAAAATGTCTTTTTCATATTATTTCTTGTTTTTATTTCCAAAATCAAAGCCGATCGTGAAATCAGGTTTAAGTATTAATACGGCTTCGAATTTTTTCTCATCCGGTGTGCCGGATTTTGAAACTAAGCCTTGAATTTTTCCGGTGTGACCTTTCTCTACAAGAGTTATAAGTTGATTGTCGCTTAGTGGTTTATGTGCAACTGTACGCCATATTACGAACCCACACTCTTTACTGCAGCTGATTCCTTTTTCAAAAATTTTTAACCGGCGTTGTTTGCACTTTGGGCAAAGGGGCATACTCTCGTCAATAATCTGCTTTTGGCTTTTAATAGATGTCTGAACACTTTGTAGTTCAGCTGTAAACTGGGTAACGAAGTTGCGCATATCAGCAATAAAAGCATTGTATTCCAGGTCGCAATTTTGAATGTCGGCTAAGCGTTTTTCCCAATTGCCGGTGAGCGCTGCACTACCGATAGCTTTATCCTTTATTATTTCGTAAGTGGCTAAACCTTTTTCTGTTGGAAGTAAATTTTTCTTTTCCCGGACAATATATAATTTGTCCAACAGATTGGTAATAATAACATCGCGAGTAGGCGGTGTGCCGATACCGCAGTTTTTCATTGCTTCGCGTTCATGTTCATCATCGCACTCTTTGCCGGCAGTTTCCATCCAAGCTAATAAGGTGTCGTCTGTGAACAACGGATGTGGCTTTGTTTTCCCTTGTTTAACTTCTACACCACTGTTGGGTAAGGTGTTAGATTCGTTCAGTGTAGGTAATGTAGCATCGTCGATCTGTTCGTCGTCCTCTTCACTTTCTTTCTCCGGCTTAACCTCTCGCCAACCGGCCTGTGTTATCACAGTACCTTTAACATGGAAATCATAATCACCGGCAGTGGTGATGATAGCAGTTGTTACATCTTTAGTACATTTGTCATGAAAAGCTTCAAATAAGCGGGTAACTACCATCGTATAAATAATCTTTTCGGGCTTTGTAAGATTTTCCAAATCGGGGAGTACTTCTGTCGGCAGCAGACCGTGATGGTCCGTTACTTTGCTCGCATTAACGCAATTCTTCGACAGTTTGCCATCAGGGCGGTCATAGTAAGATGTGTTTATACCCGATATATTCAGTGCTTTGCAACGGTGTAGGATGTCAGGGATTGTAGAATATACATCGTCTGGAATGTAGCAACTGCCGGTACGAGGGTAGGATAGATATTTACTTTCATATAAAGATTGGCAAATCTGTGAAGTCTTATCTGGGGTTATTCCATGCTGTTTTGCTGCAGCTTTTTGCAAGCCGGTAAGGTCATATAGCAATGGTTGAGATTCTTTTTTTTCTTTCGTTTCTACCTCCGTAACTAAAAAATAAGTTGATTGTGCTACCGTAGATTGAATAGCTTTCGCATTTGCTTCTACACCGAAGCTTTGATTGAATTTTGCCGAAAATTTTATCCCGTCTTTCTCTGTATTAATGCTGACTGTCCAAAAAGGTTTTGATACAAAATTTTTGTTATCTAAATATCTTTTAGAGATTATTGAAAGTGTGGGGCTTTGCACTCGACCTAACGAGAAAACTTCTCCATTGTTCACAGCTAATGTTAGCGCCCTGGTACCATTTACACCTACAAGCCAATCTGATTCGCTACGGGCCTTGGCCGCAAAATATAAGTTGTCGAATTCATTGCCATTTTTTAACTCGCGAAATCCTTTACGGATAGCTTCATCGGTGAGGCTACTAATCCAAAGGCGTTGAAATGGTTTTTTACATTGTAGGTAATTATAAACATATCTAAAAATCAATTCACCTTCCCGCCCGGCATCGGTGGCACAAATTACCTTATCTGCAGCCTTTAATAGATTGTTGATAGTGTTTATTTGTCCTATTTTATCCTTGGCGGGTACCAGGGTGAAGTCGTCCATTAGCGGTAATGGGTCTTCTCGCCACTTATTTGTTGCGGTTTTATGCTCAAGGCTAACAACATGGCCAATACACCAAGTTACTGTATATCCATTCCCTTCCATATAGCCATCGCGTGAAGTGGTAGCACCAATAGCTTGAGCAATACTGCGACCCATCTTGGGCTTTTCTGCTATTACAAGTATCATAAATTATAGTTTAGTTAGTTTCTTCTTCTTCAATGGTAAAATTGAACATTAATATATGCTCATGATTGAATGAATCATAAAATGTTAATTCAACCTGGTGCTGTTCTCCTAATTGTGGCGTAAAATAAAAACGAAAGGGCTGTTTTTGCATATCGTATGCATCATTCGGTACAAATACTTGCCCGCTCTCGCTGGTCAATGTGCCTTTGCCGGTATATTGAAAATACCTCATGAAATACTGTGTATTTTCATAATTACCACCAATACTTTTAATTTCGAGCCGGAGTTCTACTTGCTCGTTCTGTGATAAGGTGGTGTGATAAGGCAAACAAGTGACCTCAAAGTCAAAATCCGTTTGCAGCTGCAAGCCATCATTGCAGGCCGTGACTATAATGACAAGTGATAAAAATAAGTAATATCTCATAGCTTAGTTAAAAGAATCTAAAATGAATTTTATTCCGATACCCACCTGGGTGTGGAATGTACATACAGAGGAGCCTCCATAAATACGCTCTTTGACAAAGCCTATAAGCACATATTTATCATCCAGGTAATATTCCGCTTCTAGTGCTACAGCACCTCCGTATATCCATTTATCTTGGTTGGTTATTATGGCGCCGTTATCAAGTTTATTGTTGCCCATATTGACCGTTTCAAAGCCGGTGCCAATAAGTGCGCCAAATGACAGGAAGAAACTCTGCGAGTTGTCGCTCAAAAACCGTAAATAATATCCTGCTTCCCCGGTAAACTGCGCAACCGGTATTTTGTAACCTAAATACTCGTAGTTGCTCTGTAAATATTCAATATCAAACACCCATCGGTTTTTTGATACGGTATATTTAGCATATCCGGCATGAGCAAAAAAACCATTACTAAATGCAGCGCCACCGGCTACCTGAATTCCGGCCATGCCTGGCAAGTAGCGCTGAGCTGTAGCGGGAATACTCAAGATAATCAGAAGAGTAATTGCAACTAATGTTCTCATTTAGAAATTGATGTTGAAGTTGGATATTTCTTTAGCTCGTACCAAGTCGCGATTTTCCACATTGAAAACCAAGTGCCGGCCACCGTTCTGTTCATGTAGGTCAACCGACAATATTTTCTCGTCCATAATGGTGAAAACTGGGATAGCAAATACTGTACATTCGGTACTGCGCGCTTTCACCACAGTCACTTGATTAAATGAGCGGACAGGCAATAGTGTTAGCTCCTGTGTGGTGGTTCGCTTAACCGTTTTTTTATCAATAACGTTAAATGATAGGTAATCAATTAAATATGCAACGGAACTGTTGTTTTTAATTTCTGTGTGAAAATACAACATACCATTATGCGAGTAGATGCCTTTTAGCAAGAACTGAATGCCAAATCCACGAGCACCAATATGCTTAATTAGTCGATAATTATTTTTTTGCACAGCCTGCATAATCATGTGTACCAACTGAGGAGATTCGCTGTTTAACTCTTTAAGGTTGATTTCTACAGAATTGTTAGGTCGATTAACTGCAGCTCCATCGTGGAGGAAGTCCTGCATCTCTATATTTAGTTTAACTGGCTCTGCGGCATACTTTACGTTGAATGTGTAGTAGTAACCGTTATCAGTGATTACCGCCAGGTTAGTTTCACCGTCAAAGTCCGGCATGGAGGCCTTAACCCGCAACACATTTTCTGCATCTCCGGCAACTCCCGCAATAATACGGTCATTGCCCAAGTCAACATAGCGAATTTTTGCAGGAAATAAAATATGCGTAGTTTTATCATATGTTACTTCCAGTCCATAAGGAGGTATCATTTGGCTATATTTTATTTTTTTCGTAAGTCCAATGAATTTATCGGAGAAATCTTTTTTATCACTCTCTACATTTTTAACTTTTATATCTTGGCCAAAACATATAGTTTTGGCAATTAAGAGAAAAAGGAGAAAACAAACTTTTTTCATATTACTTTTATTTTTTAGTTACTAAAAATACACGGTGCCGATCTTGGACGGTTACTTTAATTTCCATCAACTTACGGCTGGCAAATTTGCTCACTCCACTGATTATACCTCGGCCTAAGTCCGTTTTTATTTGTTCTGCGGCATTTGGCTCTGAAGACCATACTGCAACACTTTGCGAGGTGGCAGAGCCCACTGATGTGGCCACTTCGGCACCTATCTCTTTTATTGCCTCTTGTTCAAGAGAGCCGGGTAGATTTAATCCAGGTTGGCCATCAGCTGCATCATACACTTCTAAGGATACAGGTGTGAGGATCCCTTGGTATTCTATATTGGTGACGGTGGCAATGAGCCTATCTGCTTCAATTTGACACTTTGCTATGATAATAGAATTGGCAGGCATCACACGTTGGCCTATTTGCATAGGCTCAGACAGTCGTAGCCGGAGGTTTTGTCCATGTGTAATTATCTGTTTACCAAATATTACGGCTTTGATGGTGTTTCTTTGCTCAGTATTTATACCGGAGAAGCCGTAAAAACCTCGGTTCCGTGTCTCTTGATTCAAAGAAGAAACAATGTTTTTTTCAGCTGAAGATACAGGCATTACCATTGGTTGTTCACTGGACTCTGCCGAGGTCTCTTCGATAATTCCAGTGTTATCATATAGATTTTTTAATTCAGCCTGTACTTGCGCTACTTTCAATTGGGCTTCTTGTTCCCGTACCTTTTCTTGTAATTCTTCCAATTGCTTCTGCTTTTCCTCTTCTTTTTCACGCTGTCCTGAATTTGCTGTGGCAATGGTATTTGTTATGCCTAATACAATCTTGGATGCATCTTGTTGAATTTGCTTAGATTTTTCCAATGCTTGGACAATCTCTTCTTCCTGCGTATTACTGCTGCGCTTATCTGTTATTTTATCTAGAGAAAGGGACTCTACATCATCTTCCAATCCCGAAAACATATCAGATATATTTTGGTTATGATCATCTACAAGGTACGCAGATTCTTTTGCTGGTAACTCCTTGTCTTCCGGCTCAGGGAGGCTTTTATTAATTACATTGTCTATTGTATTGTCGCTATTGGAAGGAGCGAAAATCCAATATAACAACCCACAGCCAACGAAAACGATGGTGCTATAGACTAAATAATTTTTAATTTTTTTATTCATTTTATCCCATTAAAGAATTATTTTTAACATATTGATAATGAGTTTAATAACACAAGAGAGGGCGAATACAACTAAAATATACTTCTGTTGTTGTGATGTCAAGGAATTGAGTATCATCTTTAATTTGTTTTCTTTTATAGACCATTTTTGAGTATCTTTATTTTCCATATTATCTTTTTTCACGTGAGATGTCTTTGTTCTCAATCACTTTAAAATCAATTATTAAAAAACCGTGAGGGTTGTTTTCACTTCTGCCAATATCT
>JAVBSQ010000144.1:0-11766 GCA_031556695.1 Bacteroidales bacterium
CTATTCATTCAATTACAATCGTATTGACGAAACAGCTATCGCTACTGGATCTGACTTCAGTCGTAATAACCTTTCATTGAAATTAAGCAATAACCCGCACAAACGTGTGCAATTGGACTTCACTACCCGTTGGTCGCAAGTTACGGTTAACGGAGCCAGTGTAAATGATGGAGGTAATGAAAAAGGTTCTTCTACTGATACCCGTTTGAAGAATGTGATGATTTATCCCACACTTCCTCTTACGGCAACAGGTTTGACCGATCCTAACGAAACTGACGAATCTTTCGGTTTGTATAGCCCTACAGTTTCACTCAATGATAATGACCGTATCAATAAACGTACAACGCTTAATATGGGTGGAGCAGCCAGTTGGGAATTTATTGATGGTTTCAAAATTAAAACTGAAGTGGGTTTGGATCAATATGCTGAACGGAATGATCGATTTTATGGTACTTCAACTTATTTCTCAAGAATGAGTATAGGTTCACCGGGGTATTTTGGTTCTCCTCACTTGGAAAATTATGATCCAGTTACAGATTCACCTAAGCTAAATGACGAGAAATACAATAACATAGGAAAACCGGCTATAATTTTTACTGATAAAGACCGTCAAACTATTCGCAACACCAATACCTTGCAAATAGACCTCAAACGTTGGATGCCCGAAGGTCATAATGTAAATGTGTTGTTAGGACAAGAATATATCTACACCACCAACCATTCAATGGAAAGCACAGTGGGAGGCTTTGATAAGAGCTTTGACCTTGATATGGCTCGTCGTCTCACTACTCAAGGGAATGCAGTGAGTATTAATAATTATTTCTCACCCGACGATAAGCTTTTCTCTTGGTTCGGTCGTGCGAACTATGACTATGAAAGCAAATACCTGTTGAGCGCTACTTTCCGTGCTGACGGTTCTTCTAAATTCGCCGCAGGCAAACGTTGGGGCTATTTCCCTTCTGTATCCGGTGCTTGGCGTATTTCTTCGGAGCCCTTCATGGAAGGAACAAAAAGCTGGATTACCGACTTGAAACTCCGTGCCAGCTACGGTACCACCGGTAACAATAATATTCCTTCCGGACAAATGACCCAAACTTATGCCTCTACTAATACGACATGGGTAAAGGATTATAATTCCTACTGGGCCCCCAGTAAGCAAATGGCCAATCCTGAACTTACCTGGGAAACTTCTATCACCCGTAACATCGGGTTAGACTGGTCGCTCTTCGGTGGCCGTTTAGGTGGTACGTTTGAAGTGTACCTCAATAACACCAAAGACCTGCTTTTGAACTTTCCTGTACCGGGAACAGGTTATGATAACCAATATCGCAATATGGGTGAAACCCAAAATAAAGGTTTGGAAATCTCTATGCGTTGGGTGGCTATAGATACAAAAGACTTTGGTTTGAGTTTTGATGGTAACATCAGTTTCAATAAAAACGAAGTGGTGTCCTTAGGTCAAATGGAGTTGATTAAAGGCGCTACAGAATGGGCCAGTACAGAAGTTGGTTCCGACTATTTAGTGGAAGTGGGCCAACCGATTGGACAAATGTTTGGTTACCGTGTAATTGGCCGTTATGAAGTTGAAGACTTCGATTACAACGCATCTACCGGACAATATACTTTAAAAGACGGTGTGGTAAACGGTAGTGCTGTGTTAGGTGATTTGCGCCCCGGTATGATGAAACTGGCCGGCAAAGACGGATCTTTAACCGTATTGGATGATGACTCCAGTAAAGAAATAATTGGTAACGCTAATCCTTTGCATACCGGTGGCTTCAATATTAATGCCCGTGCATACGGTTTCGACTTGGCTGCAAATTTCAACTGGAGCTATGGTAATGATGTGTACAATGCTAACAAAATAGAATACACCAACACCAGTAAGTATTTTTCACGTAACATGATTGACATTATGGCCGACGGCAATCGCTGGACCGATCTTGACAAAACGACCGGACAGTTAATCACTGACCCCGATGCTTTGGCCGCCGCTAATGCCAACACTACCATGTGGTCGCCCTATATGCGTAAATATGTGTTTACCGACTGGGCGGTAGAAGATGGTTCCTTCCTGCGTTTGAGCACCCTTACTTTAGGTTATACATTACCTAAAGAATTAACGGAAAAAATTTATATTGCTAATTTGCGCGTGTATGCTACCGCTTACAATGTATTTTGTTGGACTAACTACAGTGGTTTTGACCCCGAAGTGGATACCCGCCGTAAATTGCCTTATACACCCGGTGTAGACTATTCAGCTTACCCACGTAGCCGTCAGTTCGTGTTCGGTATTAACTTAACATTCTAATTGAAAAATGACTTTAGATATGAAAAACAATATAAAAATATGGACACTGGCGCTAATGGCAGTGCTCACCGGAGCATGTAGCGACTCAATGCTGGATGCGCCCGCAAAATCGACGATGGATGAGGCTACGATCTTCTCTACGCCGGCCTTTGCAAAAGACGCCATTGCAGGCGTAATTCAATCATTTGGTGAAACCAACTCTTACCGCGGACGTTACTATGCCCACTATGGCCTCAATACCGATGTAGAGGTGCGCGAACTAAAAAGCGGAGACTCTGGTACTGCCAACGAAACGTTGACAAATTACCAAACAAGCCCCAATAATAGTAATATGAATACCGGCAATGACACTTACATCAAGGCTTATGAGGGTATTGAACGTGCCAATTTAGCTATTCGTGGTCTGCGTGCCTATGCCGATTTGAACAACTGGGAATTGGCGCAAATTTTGGGTGAAATGATTACATTGCGTTCCGTACTTTATCTTGACCTGTTGAAAGGTTGGGGAAGTGTTCCGGCGCGTTTTGAGCCTATTAGTTCGGAAACTGTGTATTTGCCACGTGTTGACCGTGATGAAATACTTAAACATTTGTTGAACGACTTGGAGGAAGCAGCTACCTTGGTAGGCTGGCCTAACGAAAATAATTATACCCAAACAAATAACCATATTAACAAGGCTTTTGTGAAAAGTTTGCGTGCCCGCGTGGCTTTGATCGCCGGCGGATACTCCCTGCACATGGGTGAAACCACTATGCGCCTTAGCGATGATCCCGAATTGTCACAAGCTAACATGTATGCCATTGCTAAACAGGAGTGTTTAGATGTTATCAATAGTGGAACTGCCCGCCTGCAACCAAAAGGCGCTTATAGCAATAGCTTTGAAGCTTGGATTAGAGTTGCTCACCTTGAAGGCCATGCCGCCGGTGGCGAATCACTTTGGGAGATACCATTCAGTGCAACACGTGGTCGTGTAATTTATAACTGGGGGATCAAGCATACCAATGTTAATAAATTTACAGGTCAAGCGCAGGGTGGTCAAATCATACCCAATCCGGTAATGTATTACAAATATAATCCTAAGGATGTGCGTCGTGACCTTACCTGTATTCCTTATGAATGGACAGCCGCAACGGCAGGTCCCACTGCAGATCCGCAGCAAAAACTTCGTAGTCTTAACAAATGGTGCTTCGGTAAACACCGTTACGAATGGCTTAGTCGTCGTGTTACAAACGCGAATGATGACGGTATGAACTTCCTTTATATGCGCTATGCCAACGTGTTGCTGATGGCTGCTGAGGCTATTAACGCCATTGATGGCCCTGCTGCTGCTGCTCCTTATCTAAAAGAGATTAAAGATCGCGCTTATCCGAACAATCCGGAAATTGTGGCTACAGAGATGGCCGCTGCTCAAAGTGATTTTTTCAATGCTATTGTAGACGAGCGCGCCAAAGAATTGGCCGGTGAAATGTATCGCAAGGAAGACTTGATTCGTTGGAACCTGCTCACTTCAAAAATGGCAGATAACCGTCAAGACCTTGAAAACTTGGGCAAGCGCACAGCCCCTTATAATAATGTGAATGCCAAGGTGTATTACAAATACGCAGCCGATGAAGTTACCTTGGTTTTATATGGACTGAATCCCGGTGAAATGGGTACACCCTCAGATCCGTCATTTAAAGATAGTAAAACGTGGGAACTCTCATCTACTAGTGATGCAGTGCCCTACTGGAATCGCCTCTATATGCGCGATCCGAGCACTCAGCCTTACTGGCCTATCTGGCAAAATATTCTAGATGCCTCTAACGGTAAAATAGTTAATGACCCCATATTTCAATAATTCACAATGAATATGAAAATAATAAAATTAGCAATATATAGCGTAGCGCTGATGGTTCTCTTCGGCGCTTGTAAAGACGCTGCAAAAGAAATTACGGAAGTGCACTATCCTCGCGCTTTCGCACCCATTGACTTAGCGAAGGAAGTTTCCGCTAACGAAGCGGATCTGACATGGAAATCAATAGATGCTGCTGTTTCTTATGTCGTAGAACTTAGCGAGGGCGATAGCCTGTTATTTGATAATATCATAGGAACTTGGGATGTAGATGGAGCAACCGCTTTAAATATAACCGGGCTTTCGGCTAAAACCCCCTATAGTGCTCGTGTTAAGGCAAAGGCTTTTGAGGCACAACAAGACGATTCGAAATGGGCTGGTATATTCTTTAAAACACCAGCCGGAGCTGACCCGGATCCAGACCCCGTTGGTTATCATAGGGTTACAAACGGCGAGGAGTTTCAAACAACAAGTGCAAATATCACAGCCTCGGATTGGGTGACGTATGCTAAAGCTAACTATGCAGCGAGAACAGTATGTTTAACAGGAGATCAACCTAACTTAAGTGCAACAGATCGTATTGTTGAATTTAAGATGATAGGTGCAGCCTCATTTACAATATCAGGAGATGGTAACTCTGCAGTAAGGGTATTACGTTATAGAATAACCCTTATAGATGCAACTCCGGATCCTAATGGTTGGGTAAATACAGCAGCTTGGCCTGCCGGTTGTAGTACCCAAACATTTGATACGGGATCAACCGGAGCATGTACGCTGGAAATATCAGGAAATTCAGGTAGCGTATATCTTTCTAAATTAGTATTTGCTACGCAATAGCAATCCTACTAGAAAATAGTATTAAAACCGGTAATGCTTTAAGCATTGCCGGTTTTTTAATTGTAGTAAGAGGAGGGGGGAAGGAAAATTTGGATTGTTAGAAATTTTGTGTACTTTTGTAAAAAGCATTTGTATGCCACGGATTTTTGAATATTTAGGGATCTTAATTTTCTTTTATTCTAATGAACATGAGCCTGTTCACGTTCATGGAAAGTACGATGGGGAAGAAAGTAAGGCTGAGTTTTATATTGTTGATGGTAAGATTGTAGAAATAAAAATTAAACCGGTAAAAGGTCATTTACCCATGACGGGGCCTAAGCTAAAAGATTTTGAGGTTTTCCTACAAAACTACGCTGATGAAATAGTTGAAAAATGGGTTGACTACTTTGTGTATCATAGAGATATTGAATTTGAGAGAATAACTACAAGAATAAAATGAGAATAGTAGAAGAATATAATAATGTTGATTCCGGTATATTAGAGGTGAAGTCAGCACAATACCTTGGAGATTTTGCTGTTCGTCTTGCTTTTAATGATGGTTTTACTCGATTAGTCGATTTTAAGCCATTTTTGGAGCATTCATTACATCCTGCCATTCATCGCTATTTGAATGAACAATTATTTAAGCAATTTGTTATAGTCGATGGTAATTTAAACTGGAATGATTACGATTTGATTTTCCCATTGGAAGACTTGTATAAAGGCCAACTGTAGAGCAACCGGTAATGTTTAAAGCGTTGCCGGTTTTTTATTTCGAGTAATGGTATCTGCAGGAAATAATATGTATATCTGTATCCGTAGCTTGGTAAACCAAGCGGTTAGCCTCGTCAATCCGGCGCGACCAACAGCCGGACAGCTCATATTTTAGCGGTTCCGGCATCCCCATACCCGAAAAAGGGTTGCACTGAGCATCTTTAATTAACAAGTTTATACGCTTCAACGTTTTCTTATCGGTGGATACCCAAAAGAGATAGTCACTCCATGCTTCAGTGGCAAAGCTTATATTTCTCATTTCTACTGATGCGTTAACTTTTTAAAATTTTAAATAATTTATTTAATTTCAATATATTACAGGTGTTCATTGATTTTTTGATTTGATTTGGAAGCTAACTTTGTACCAAAGTACAAAATTATGCATTCAGGTAAGTATGTTTTTGCTCAGCTTCTGTCATTTATCCATCGCTACGAATTCGAAAAATATGTCCGGAAATATGATGGCGATTATCGCACTCGAGAATTTGATTGTTGGCAACAATTTGTCCAACTATTCTTTGGCCAGATTGTCGGTTGTAAAGGTCTACGTAGCATTTGTCTTCTCTTAAAAGCCCATAAAGCTAAGTTGTATCATTTGGGGATACGTCGTTATGTTAATCAATCCTCTTTATCCAGGGCCAACGAGCAACGCGATTGGCGTATCTTCGCAGATTTTGGTGCCTACATGATCAATCTCGTTCAGCCATTGTATGCGGGTAGTGACATTGAAGATATCAGCATTAATAACGATATTCTCGCAATAGATTCTACAACCATATCTGTTAGTTTAAAACTCTTTGAATGGGCTCCAGGAAAATATGAACGCGGAGCCGTGAAAGTCCATACTATGCTGGATGTACGGAGTAATATTCCAACCTTCATCCTCATTACGGATGGACGAGTTCATGATGCTATACCTGTTGTGCAAATCCCAATACAGGAAGATGCAATTTACGTTATGAATAGGGCCTACGTTGATTTTAAACAATTATACCAGATCCATCAACAAAATGCTTTCTTTATAATCCGTGCAAAATCAAACCTGAATTTTAAAAGAGTTACGTCTTCAACCGTAGATAAATTAACAGGATTGCGGTGTGATCAAAATATTTTATTGTGCGGAGCAAAAACAAAAATGCTCTACCCTGAACCGTTGAGGCGAATAAAATTTGTTGACCCTGAAACAGAACAAACGCTTGTGTTTCTTACCAACATTACTATTCTTGAAGCCGTTGATATTATTGAGATCTACAGGAACAGATGGAAGATAGAAGTCTTCTTTAAATTGATAAAGCAAAACCTGCAAATTAAGACGCTTTGGGGACACTCGGAGAATGCGGTAAAAATACATATATGGGTGGCGATTTGTACATATCTGATCGTTGCGTACATCAAGTATCAGCTTAAAAGTAATCTTTCAATACATGATATTATGCAAATTTTAGAAGTCTCCGCCTTTGATAAAACTCCAATAAAAGAGCTACTTACAGAAATCCAAATCAATCAAAATGTCAACGAACAACTTAACTTATTTAAAAACAGCGAATTTTAACGCATCAGTAGAAATTTCTCATTATTCTTCGATAAGTTGTTTCGTTTGAGTTTCTCCTTGTTGTACTTCTTTCAGCCCCTTCAGCAAATGCTCCCTATTGGCTTCATAACGCAGCAAATGCATGGTCTCACACATGGAATTATATTCCTCCAGCGACAGAACTACCACATCTTTATTGTCAGGACGCTTGACCAGCAGCATATCATAGCTGTCCCATACTTTGTCAAAATAAATCTTGACATTTTGGCGAAATTCGGATAGGTTTGCAGTGATCATAAATAGTAGTTCTTAAAATTTGTACAAAATATATGTACAATTTATATGATATACAAAATTATATTTAAAAGATTAAATCAAATAATTTACCTACCTTTGCAGCAACACACGATAAGCGCTTTAAACTATGCCTCGTCAACTACAAGCTGGATATGTAGTCGATAGTATATATGAATATTTATCGAAAAACTTTGAAAAAGAGAAGGTAACAGGACTTTTACGGCAGCTTTCTTTTTTTGAAGTTGATGTACAAATTCTTTCCGACAAGGAAAAAATGATCTCACACCCTCTTATTGGTGTGGCGCGTAATCTTTTATTACGGGGATTACCTACACGACCCTCTTTATTTCTGGAGCAAGCTACCAGAGTGGAAAATATTTCGAAATACAGGGCCGAAGATATTCTGCTCCTACTGTACCGGACACTGCATCTCGTAGATCCGCGCATAGGTACTACGCATCAATCCCTGCAGACATGGGAGAATCATTTAGGTAGTGCTTATGAAGAAGATTTCTTCTATCATAAATTACCTATCGTGGCGCCCTGGTGGCCGCAGTTACTGGAAACACAACGAGACATTGAAAGCATACTCCGTTTTGCTGCAAATCCAACTGAAGAAGTGGGAAAGTTCCTGAACGGCTCGGTAGAGCTGTTTACCGCACAACGCACGGATTTCTCCATAGAATTTCCTTATCCTATCTCCGGGAAGCACGGACTGGTGGTGGAAATTGATGGTGCACAGCATACTGAGCGTAGTCAAGGTCACGCTGATGCCAATCGCGACAGGGCAGTGGAGATGGCGGGTTGGGCCAAGACCTTACGTATTAAAACAGCAGAATGGAAGTCCCCTGAACATAATTTGGAGGTGTTTAAACGCCTCGGAATGGCCGATTATTTTGCACAGATTGACCAAAATTACCATTCGCCACTCTATACTTCTCCGGAAGGTTTAGAAGCCTTGAAATTGACACTTACGCCATTTGCAGTGGCGCGCATACAACGGGTAATCCTGGATCTCTTACTCTCCGGAGATCTGGATTTATTTGCACCCTCATGGCGGGTAGCTGTAATAGAACATGATGTACCCTGCGCTAAACTTGCTTTTGACGATTTATTTCATACCCTTCAAACGCTTTTTGAGGCCAAGGGAGAGGCTTTCACTCCACCGGTGTTGGACTTACATATTGATATCACTCATGAATTTGAACCTGTTAACCTGTCAACTCATAAACCTATAAATGATAATGAAAAGTATGACCTTTTCATCACAATTTCTACTCTGCAACGAGGCCTTTTAAATGCTCCACTACTTTGCTACAATGCACGTGTGTGCGTACACATACGCTCCGCCCATTCGCCCAAAACACACAGAGAATTTGTTACCGGTCCCGCTATTGCTTATGAGGGCAATGAAGCGGCATTGGAGTGCTTGCTGAACGATATTTTCCGCAAACCGCATTTCCGGGCGGGACAGTTGGATATTATCCATCGAGCCCTGCGGGGAGAACATGTGATAGGTCTTTTGCCTACCGGCTCCGGAAAATCATTAGCCTACCAACTGCCTGCCCTCCTGCAGCCGGGAATGACACTGGTGGTTGATCCTATCAAGTCGCTGATGAAAGACCAGGTAGATGGTATGCGACACCATCACATTGATTGTGCAGGCTATGTGAACTCTTCACAAGGGGTGCACCACCGGCGACGTATAATGGAGAAGATAGGAGGGGCAGGGCTCCTGTTTGTCTTTATATCTCCGGAACGCTTGCAGGATGAAGCATTTCGCCAACAATTGTTAGAAGCAAGCACCTTCAATCACCGTTATTTCAGTTATGCGGTAGTAGATGAAGCGCATTGCGTGTCGGAGTGGGGGCATGATTTTCGCACGGCCTATCTTCGCTTGGGCGAGAATCTCCGTACTTACTGTTTAACGGCAACGGCTAAGTCCATACCATTAATAGCGCTCACAGCCACCGCTTCTTATGATGTGTTGGCCGATATCCGGCGGGAATTAACAATTGTGGAAGAAGATGCACTGGTGCGGGCAGGGAGTCTTGACCGGCCGGAGCTGCAATATCAGGTGAGGGAGGTGCGCGCCCATGTTCACCCCATGCACGGCACCGGCTATGATAACCGGAAAATAGTAGCCCTAGCCAAACAATACGTATTATGCAGGGAGGTGATGGGGGAAATATTGGAAGGTGGAAAGGTGAAAGGAGAAAAGGTGAAAGGTGAAATTGCGGGTTTGGTGTTTTGTCCGCACCGCCGTTGGCTTTTTGGCGTGCAGGATAATGCTGTCAACATATCCCAACGCTATCCTCACCTCAAGGTAGGTACTTTTATGGGCAGTGAGGGCGACGAGGCCCGTGATGCTGCGAATGAAGGCGCCCAAGATGCTTTCCTCCGCGGTGATACCAATCTTTTGGTAGCCACCAAAGCCTTCGGCATGGGCATTGATAAATCCGATATCCGCTATGTGATCCACATGAACTACCCCGGCTCCATTGAAAGCTATTACCAGGAGGTGGGACGTGCCGGTCGCGACGGGCAAGCGGCTGTGGGTATTATTCTTTTTAACCGACAGGAAGTGATAGGACCTGATGCGGGCTACACTACCATTGATCGTGATATTCCGGAGAGCTTTCACCGCAACAGCTTTAAGGGTATAGAGAAAGAAAAGCAGGTGCTTTGGGAGCTCTTAACCGAAATTACCCTGGGGAATAAGGTACGTTATAAAGGTATTGAGCGCATGCTTCTCGACCCTGCTGCACCGGATAATTTTGTGGCTGTTATTCCTTTCAATAATAGTACGCCGGAGAAAATAGTGGCTTTGTTACGCCAATATTCTTTGAAAATTACGGAAAGACAGGTGTTTGAGCGACTGGAGCGTTCTGTCGACGTTGATGAGTTTATAAACCAGTTGGAGCTCTTATATAGTCTCAAAGAACGTAAATCAGTGCACATCCGGCTGCAATCCTTGCGTCATGAGCTATCGTTATTTTTTGTGCGGGTACGGCAGGAGCAAGATACCTTCAAAGCAGTATACCGCCTTTCACTCTTGGGTGTTATTGAAGATTACACAGTTGATTACAACGCCAAAACTATTGCCGCCCGCATCACCCGACGCCCTGAAGGGTATTATATCGCCAGACTACAGGAGTATCTTTTACTCTATAACAGTCCGCAGAAGGTAGAAGCACACCTCCGGCAGGTCGCTTTGGGAAAGGGGAATACCGAGTTGCAACGCTGCATAGGCTTCTTAATTCAATTTATTTATGATAACATAGCAGTTCAACGGCGAGAGGCTATTCGCGCGATGGACGAGGCTTGTCGCATAGGTTTACAGGAAAATGGAGGGGAGCGTTTCAGGGAATATGTAGACTTATACATGAACTCTAAATACGCCCACCCATCTTATTTGCCGGCAGATACGAATAATGGCTTATCGGAAGATTTTGCAGTAGTGTTGAAGTACATAGACCTCATGTCGGCCGACAAGGGGGGGGCACTCAATAACCTCAAGCATTTGCGGGGTGCAGTAGCCCTACTTTCGGTTCAACGGCCTGATAATTTTGTATTCTTGTTATTAAAAGCATTCACGAGTTTTATATTGGAAGGTTCACAAGCAGATCGATTACAGGAGGCTGTACGTGATTATATACAAGGCTTTCAATTTATACTGGCCAACAATAATAATTTGTCCGCATTATTAAGCAAAACAGAACAATTCAGAGCGGAGGTGCTATCCTTTAGTCCCGCCTGCAGCGCCATTAAGGAGGCTGAAATGGCCTTGTGGCACCATATTCATTTGCATCAACTCCAACATTTTAATAAACAGTTAGTAATTAATAGTAAATAGTAAAAATATGATAAATAAAGTGGTAAATACCCAATTAATAGAATTGGAAGAGGAGATGCAGAAAATAAGGTCTGCCGCAGTTTATTTTGATGGGATGGTGGCCATACAGCAACAATATGAGACCTCACAGCGTAAGCTTGCAGATAGCTTATTGGAAGAATTTGTGAGACAAGTAGCCCGGAGCAATGAACAATTGATAATGAACAATGAACAATTGACAGTTAGCAGTGACGAGCTAAAAGTTAATAGTGAAGAGTTAAGAGTTAACAGCGAGAAATTTAGGGAGGGTATTGAATGCCTGCACCTTAGTAGGGGGAGTTTAGATGAGGTATGCCAGTCTCTGCAAACAG
>JAVBSQ010000134.1:0-5168 GCA_031556695.1 Bacteroidales bacterium
TGATGGCGTAATAATTCTTGGAGCAAACTGCTGATGACGGAAAGTTCTACCATTCGCTAGAAATTCGATTAATGGGGCGAAGATAGAAAAAAAATGTCACATATCCTCCGGTTTTTGAGGAATTAATGTGCCTCCAGCCAATTTTTTCCGCTGCCCACCTCTACGGTGAGGGGAACACGCAGCGCCTTAACCAGTTCCATTTCTTTTGTTACTATTTTAGTAAGGAGCTCCAATTCAGGCTTGTAAACATCAAAAACCAACTCGTCATGTACCTGTAATATCATTTTGCTTTGCAGGTGGCTTTGCTGGAGGCGTTGGTGTATGTTTATCATAGCCAGCTTGATAATGTCGGCGGCGGAGCCCTGTATGGGGGCATTAACGGCATTACGTTGGGCAAAGCTGCGCACGGTGGCGTTGTTGGAATGTATGTCGCGCAGGTAACGTACCCGTCCAAAGATGGTTTCTACATAGCCTTTTTCGCCGGCGTCAGCTACCATTTTGTCGATGTAAGTTTTAATGCCCGGATAAGCGGTAAAATAACCATCTATCAACTCTTTGGCCTCACTGCGTGGAATTTGTAAGCGCTGAGAAAGTCCGAAGGCAGAAATGCCGTAAATGATACCAAAGTTGGCGGTTTTGGCTTTGCTGCGCTGTTCCTTGCTTACTTCAGAGGTTTCAATGTGAAAGATTTTTGCGGCGGTGGCAGTATGTATGTCCTCACCGCTTTGAAAAGCAGCTATCATGTGTTCATCTCCGCTCATGTGGGCCATTAGGCGGAGTTCAATTTGCGAGTAGTCGGCCGAGACGAGTACATGCTCTTCATCGCGGGGTATGAAGGCGCGGCGTATCTCGCGGCCTTTCTCGTCGCGTATGGGTATGTTTTGTAGGTTGGGATTATTGGAACTAAGCCTGCCGGTGGCGGTCACAAATTGGTTGAAGGTGGTGTGTATGCGTCCGGATTGCGGGTTAATCAATTCGGGCAGGGCTTCAATGTAGCCGGAAAGTAGCTTGCGCAGGGAGCGGAAGAGTAAAATTTTGGGTATTATGGGGTGACTGTCGGCTATGCCCTGCAAGGTCTCCTCGTCGGTGGAATATTGTTTTGTTTTGGTGAGTTTGGCTTTTTCTGCCAATCCCAATTTTTCAAATAGTACAATGCCAAGTTGTTTGGGAGAGGAGATGTTAAGCTCCGGCTCACCTGCCAATTCTTTGATTTCAGTGTCTAAGGCTACGAGTTCAGCCTGTAATTGCTTGCCGTATTCTTTCAGAGATATATCGTCTATGCGCACACCTTCATATTCCATATCGGCGAGCACGCTTATGAGCGGCGCCTCAATTCCCATATAGAGTTCCAGCAGTTCGTTATTTTTTAATTCTTGTTCTAAAATTGTTTTAAGCTGAAAAGTTACGTCAGCATCTTCGGCGGCATATTCGGTAATTTTATCCAAAGGCACGTCGGCCATGCTGCCTTGCTTGGTCCCCTTTTTGCCTATGAGTTCTTCTATTTCCACGGGGGTGTAGTTGAGGTAGGTGCGACTGAGTGTGGTCATGTTGTGGCGGCCTTCAGGCTCAAGGAGGTAGTGCATGAGCATGGTGTCATACAGCTGTCCATTTACCTTTATTCCATAACGCTTTAAGATGAGTAGGTCATATTTAATATTTTGACCTGTTTTAGGTGTGGCGGAGGCAAATACAGGGGCCAATTGTTGTAAGAGAATAGTGGCTTTTTCTTTATTGTGCGGCATAGGTATATACCACGCTTCATGGGCCTTTACGCAGAATGAAATGCCAATGATTTCGGCATTCATTGCATCAATGCCGGTGGTTTCGGTGTCAAAACAAATGGTGTCACTTTGCTGCAGGAGGGCTATTAAAGCGTTGATCTCTTCTTCCGTTTGTACGGTGTGGTAGGCGTGCTCTACATCACGTATGGTGGTGTAAACAGTTTCGGGTGCGGCCTCTTCTATAACAGGAGCATTGGGGGAAGCGGGAGCGCCGAAGAGGTCGAGCTGTCCGTGTCCGGCCTTGGGCACGCTTTTGCGGGTGGCGGGGGTAGATTTGTAGTTGGGCACCTCTTCCTGTAAGCCTGCGTAGTCGCGGCCATACATGATAAGGTGAGGAAGGAGGGAGGTGAAATCATATTCCAAAAAGAGGGTTCTGAGCCGTTCAATGTCGGGCTTCTCCACAATAAGTGATTCTTCGTCCCAGGGCACGGGCACTTGCGTGTCGATGGTAACCAGCCTTTTTGATAATATTATTTGTTCCTGTGCGGCTTCAAAGGCGGGGCGGAGGGTTTTAGGTATTTGCGAAAGGTGTGCGTAAATGTTTTCTATGCTATCCCATTCGGCAATCAATTTTTTAGCACGCACTTCACCCACGCCTTCCACGCCGGGCACATTGTCGGCTTTATCTCCCCATAAGGCTAAGATGTCCACCACCTGTTCCGGTCTTTTGATGTTGTACAGGGCGCAAATTTCTTCGACGCCCAGTTTGTCCGGGTCTTTGCCCGACTGAGGTTTCATCATGAAGATGTTGGGCGACACGAGTTGTGCATAGTCCTTGTCGGGGGTGAGCATATACACCTCAAAGCCTTCTGTTTCTGCGCGTTTGGCGATGGTGCCTATAACATCATCGGCTTCGTAGCCGGGCAGGCATAATATTGGAATATTAAAAGCGGTGATTAGCTCTTTCAGCAGTGGCAGTGAGGCTTTGATCACCTCAGGGGTGGGCTGGCGGTTTGCCTTGTAGTCGGAATACTGCTCATGGCGAAAATTCTTGCCGCCGGGGTCAAAAGCTACAGCGAAATGGGTAGGGCGCTCACGCACAATCAACTCCATCATCATCTTTGTAAATCCGTATAAAACAGAGGTGTCTACTCCTCTGGAGTTGGTAATGGGCCGTTTCATAAAGGCGTAATATACACGGTATACGAGGGCGTGACCGTCAAGCAGGTAGAGTTTTTTCATTTGAAAAATGAGTAAGACGACAAATGTACGAAAAAAATCTTACCTTTGCCTACTAAAATTTAAAATCATGAATGCGGAAACCGTAACTGATTCTTTAGCTACAGTTGTAGCAGAAGTAGCAGAAATAGTGAATACCAATCCTTACAAAGAGGTATTGATGGGTAAAAACATTTCATTTTCTTTTAGTTCTATTTTTATGGCGGTATTGGGTGTGATGGCTATCATAGCTATTGCCTGGCTGTTCAGTACGGATCGTAAAGGGGTGGATTGGAAATTGGTAAGTAAAGGTTTGTTGATACAGTTTATGATTGCGGTGGCCGTGTTGCAAATTATACCGATGTCATGGATGATGCCGGTGTTGCTTGCGGTAAGTGCGTTGGTAGTGATTGTTCTCGGGCTTCAATTGTTTAAGAAAAGAGATGCACTCACATGGAAATTGGCCGGTGGTTTATTGCTGTCGGGGGCTCTTATTGTTGCAGGAGTGTTGGTGTTTTTCTATGCTTCGGAAGTCTTTGTTTTTCTTGGTAAATGCTTTGTAGCAGTGTTATCGTGGACTAAGTCCGGATCAGAGTTCCTCTTTGGAAGTTTGTTAAACATGAACCATTTTGGATTTATTTTTGCGTTCCAAATTTTACCTACTATTATTTTCTTCTCAGCGCTCACAAGCCTTTTCTTCTACTTGGGTATTATTCAGAAAGTGGTGTGGGCTATGGCTTGGTTGCTGACTAAGGCTATGCACCTTTCGGGTGCGGAGAGCTTGTCGGTGTCCGGTAATATTTTCCTGGGACAGACGGAAGCGCCATTGATGGTGAAAGAGTATATCCCTTCCATGACCCGTTCGGAGGTGATGTTGGTGATGACGGCCGGTATGGCTACCATGGCCGGCGGGGTATTAGCTGCTTATATTGGAATGTTGGGCGCGGGGGATAAGGTGATGGAGTTAGAGTTTGCCAAGCACTTGTTGTCGGCCTCAGTGATGGCGGCGCCCGGTGCAGTGGTAATTGCTAAAATTCTGGTTCCTCAACGCGAAGAAATTGATAATACGATAGAAATATCGAAAGAAAAAATAGGCAAAAATGTGTTGGACTCTATTTCTAACGGTGCAACTGAAGGTTTGAAGCTGGCGGGTAATGTGGCTGCTATGTTGTTGGTGTTTTATGCTTTGATTGCCGGTTTTAACTTTATTATCGGCAAGGTGGGGGTATATACGCACCTAAACGGTTTGATTGCTGAGGCTACCAACGGACAGTTTCAGGGCCTGTCGTTACAGTTCTTGCTTGGTTATATTTTCGCACCGGTGATTTGGATTATGGGTGTTCCGTGGACTGATGTGCCTTTGGTGGGACAGCTGTTGGGCGAAAAATTGATTATGACTGAGTTTGTGGGTTACCAAAGTTTGGCAACCATGGTGCAAACCGGCATGTTTTCCAGTCCCCGTGCTATCATTATGTCGGTATATATCCTTTGCGGTTTTGCTAATTTTGCCTCGGTGGGTATACAAATCGGCGGCATTGGCGGCATGGCTCCCAATAAGAAAACGCTGTTGTCTGAGTTCGGTATGAGGGCGTTGTTGGGCGGTACTTTGGCGGCCATGATGAGCGCTACGATGGTAGGTATGTTTTTAGGTTAATTAAAAGAAGGTAGCTTATTTTAACGGATATTCCTTGTTTATTGTTTTTGGAGATGTTATTTTTGCATCGTTGTTAGGTATGTAAAATTTTACGCCCCTACAATATAAAACGTTCTTTGCTTTCCGCACGGTTTCAGGTTACGACTGAAACAATTTGGCGCTTGCTTTATTGACCTTTTATAGAAACGTTGGAACTTTCTAAAAGAGATAGGATAATAAAGTTCGCGCCCACCCTTTTCCAATATACATATTTGGGCCTCCAGCCCATGCGCATAAACGATGAGGTGTGGGCCTGAATTATTTTATCTCTTTGGGTTTCCAACGACCTCTATAGCTAAATTTTTCTAAAGCCTACGCTAGAGCTCCGCTATTTAAGTTTATAAAGTGGCAAAGTTTATAAAGTTATAAAGATTTTTCTTTACGAACTTTTCACCTTCTAACTTTTCACTTTTTAGCGGTGCGGGATTTTATTGTTTATCGACGAAATACGGTAAAAGGTGCAAGGTGTAAAGGTACAGGGTGTTTCACCTTTTCACCTTTCTACCCTCTACCTTTCACCATTGCTTTTGTGGGGC
>JAVBSQ010000010.1:0-3077 GCA_031556695.1 Bacteroidales bacterium
CTCCACAACGGTCTGTTGGTCGTGGTATTCGGGAAAGCGCCCATCAGTGAGGGAGGCTGTCCTCGCTTTATAGCCGTATTTTTCGAATGGGTTTCCATTGTTTTGCCCATATACCGGCAAAGTGAGCAACAGCAGAGATATGAGCAGGTGTGTTATTTTCATGTCAGTCTGTTAGAGTTCGTTCAAAGATAGTAATTTTTTTATTATGGTAGGCAGCGCTTTGCTGGCTCAATGACAATAGCCAGTTTAAATACATGGCCTTTGGCATTTTACGAAAGCCTAACTTGTGAATTTCAGCGTAATACCCATTAATTGTTTTTAGCAAGCTTTCAGCATCTTTAGGATTGGCAGATAAGCTCTCTTTATAAATCTTGGCCGTAGTTTCAGCCCTTAACAATAAGGCGTTAATGTAATTGGGATAATATTGCAGTACTGTCCGGCAACACTGCAATACAAAAGGAGTAGCCTGCTCCGGGAATTTTCGCTGATAACCCATCGCCAAATCGGCTAAGCAAAGAGCTACTGATTGCTGCTGCGAAAGCGTATCCATGTATATACCGCTACGAATAGCATCTAAGTGGATATAACCCGAAGCCATGATCCAGGCATCTGTGGGAAAGTCACCGCCGGTAAGTTCAATATTGTGCCAGCCCACTTTCAGGTTATTCACCTTAATGTACATATGGTTTGGTGCTAAAGCCAACCATGCCTGCTCGCCCATTTCTTCCATAATGATTTTATAGAGTAAGGGCATGGAGTGGCAATTCCCCTGTTTGGTAGCCATCAGGGTGGTAACAAACATATTTGTCCAGTTCTGCTCCCCGGAATAATCGTCAAAATTATAGTTAAACGGCTGGTGATAAACAATACGATCATCAGCACCGATAAGCGGCAGCGATTCTGTCATGAATGCAAACACAGCTCCCTGTGCCAAGGCCTTTGTGGAATCTTTCCCATCGTAAAAGAGATTGCCTGTTTCCCGGAATCCATTGCAGAAGCTTACATAAGTATCAATCTTCCGGCAAAACGACTTATAATCCATCTGCCCCTCATACCAGGCATTTTCAACGGTAAATACAGCCTTCTTTAAGTCCAGATCGTTGTTTTCCAGCATTTCTTTCAACACCTTATACGCCTCTTTATAAGTCTTGTCGGATTGTGCTACTGCGGGCAAAGCGAAGTAAGCGGATAGATATATGACAATAAAAAGTTGCTTCATTGTACTGTTTTGCGTAGGTTCATTTGCTCTTTGGTTTGGTATTCATTTCTCTTCTCGCGCATACGTGCGAGCCATTGTTCGTACATTTCCTTGGGCATATCCTCATAGCCATAGCGCTCCAGCTCCGCATCGGTTTTCCGGATCCCCTGTACTACAAGGCGGTCATATATCTGGGGGTCTTTTTCTTTAAACTCATCTAGATTTCTATATTGGAGCATATTGATTACAAATGTGGCAAAATAATCTTCATACTCCATTTTGATACGTAGGGGTGTCTTACTATTGGACGCATAAGGCATAGCCTTTTCATAGCATTGCTTGGTGAATTCATCAAATCCAAACTCTCGCCGGTACAGGTAAGACAACTCCATTAGTATATTAGCTATAACCTCTTTCTCATCCAAGGGGTGAAGGTATATTTTATTCCTGATGGCTTCGGCTTTGATAAAACTACTATTCATGTAATGTTGGTCACTTAAGAAGTAGCCACAGGTTAGTTCTATATTATACCAACTATTATTCTGGTCTTTTATTTTTATGAAAGAATGGCGTGGAGAATAGCTTAAATAAGCTTCTGCACCCATTTCCTTCGCCAAAATAAGGTACAGCAAGGGCATAGAATTACACTGGCCTACGCCGGTATTCAGCAATTTAGTGACAAAAAAGTTATTGGCGTCTTTTGACCCATCGAAATCTTCAGTATCATAGCGGATCGGATAGCGGGTAATTAGCTTTTCCGTTACAGGATCCCGTACTTTGAAAGTGTCCGACAAAAAGTGAAAAAGCATCATGTTTTTTACCATATTGTCGTTTGGGTCCAACTTCTTTTGCTTTATTTTCAATTTGCATAACCTTACCATTTCATTGATGTCTGAAAGGTAGGAATCATAGTTAAGCTTGCCGAAAGTAAAAGCATCTTCAACTACAAAAATGGCTCTTTTTAGATCAATAGGAACCTTATCTTCTAACATATCGGTTAACTCCGAATAGGCTCTTCTAAAATGTTGTGTTTCGGAGTATATACGGTAACTGGGAAGCTTGTTATAAGCCAATACTATATAGGCTTCCATTTTTTCTGCAGCAGCTATATATGCAAGATCGCTCATTTGAGCCATTATAAGATTATATTCTATATGTTTTGCATGTTCAGGAAGCAGATAACTGCTTACACTAGGATAAAGCATTTTCAATACTTGAATCGTAGGGGAATCGGGATGAATATATCCCTGACTGATTTGACTAAGATTAGATGAACTGTACCTGTAATAATCAAGGTGAGTTTCTTGTAATATCCGGACTGCTGTGAACTGCGCCACCGATACATTGACAGCACAGCAGACCAGCAAGCTTGTTGCTATTACTTTTATGATGTTGGACATTGGGTTAGGTGTATGTTTAGGCTAAATCAAAATTTTCAAGTCAAAGATAATGAAAAATTTTGACTAATCAATCTATTATGGTATATGTTTTGCCCCTTTGGCGTTTATTTTTTGATAGTTCTGTCAAAAAATCAGAGGGAAAATATTCGATTAATTGTGCATTTTGTATAGTAGAAAAAACTAACTACTTTTGTAGTGCTTAACATTCTGAAAATGGGCTATTAGCTTTGAGGCTAAAGTTATCTATTACATGCCATGTAGTATGGCGGTGTGTACCCCCGTGTAATCATTCGTAATGGATATTCAGCCTGTTTCAGGTGTTAAGCAACGGGACAGGCACACCGTTTTTTGTGCCTTAGACCTTAAACAACGGATCAGGGGGAAAAGATGGTTGGTAAAAAAATGTTATCTTTGAGAAAAAAGATAACGCAATGATAGCCAACGAAGAAGTCTTACGTATTTTGTTTCCGCAGTGGTTG
>JAVBSQ010000002.1:0-3470 GCA_031556695.1 Bacteroidales bacterium
GAAGAATATTAAAATAAAACAATTTAAAATAAACCAAACTATGAAAAAACTATTTACATTCGTTGCTATCGCGGCTTTGGCCGTAGCTTGCTGCAGCAAACCTGCTGTTGTAACTGTTGAAAAATTCTTTGAAAACCCTAAAGCTTTCGTTGGTCAAGACACCACCATTAGCGGTGTTGTTAAGGCTGCTGCTGAAGGCCAATTTATTTTAGGTGTTGCTGACAGCGCATCAAAATGGAACATAGTAGTTATTCCTGCTACTGAAGACATCAAAGTATGCCAAGGTTGTGTTGGTAAAGAAGTTAACGTTAAAGGTTTGATCTCTGAAATCATCATTGACAATGAGTTCATCATTAACCTCGAAAACGAAGCTAACGCTGATGCTGACTCTACTGTAAAAGCTAACAAATTGCAAAAAGCAGTTGAATACCGCGAAGTATTGACTACTGACGGTGTATTCTCTGTTTACACTATCTCTGCTACTGCCGTTACAGCTAAAGATTGCTGCAAAAAAGAAGGCAAATGCGAAAAAGAAGGTTGCAAAGAAGGCGAAGACAAAGCTTGCTGCAAAGGTGACAGCACCAAATGCGAGAAACCTGCTGAAGTTGCTGCTGAGTAATTTTTATTACTCTTAAAGATAGAAGGCCGGACAATTTGTTCGGCCTTTTTTTATTATCTTTGTCCCATGTACAGGCAATTCCTGAAATATTGCACCGAACAACAGCTATTCCAGCCTCATGAGCGAATATTATTAGCCGTTAGCGGCGGCATTGATTCCATGGTGATGACACACCTTTTTATCCACCTTGGACAAAATATAGCCATTGCCCATTGTAATTTCGAGTTGCGCGGAAAAGAAAGTAATGGAGATGAAAAATTCATACACGGCTTTGCACAAAAACATCAAATCCCTTTTCACACCACACGCTTCAACACCAGGCAATATGCCGAAGAACACAAAATTTCCACCCAAATGGCTGCGCGTGATCTTCGCTATAATTGGTTCAATACAATAGCCACCGAATACCATTTCTCTAAAATTGCCATAGCCCACCATGCCAATGACCTGGCGGAAACATTATTGCTAAATCTCATACGGGGAACAGGCTTAAAAGGCTTATGCAGCATGGCTCCTATAAACGGAAATATTATCCGCCCCCTACTCTTTACTACCCGTGAAGAGATACAAAAATATGCTACCGAAAACAATATTTCCTACCGTGAAGACCATTCCAACGCTTCCGATGATTATGCCCGTAACTACATACGCCACCATATTATTCCGGAACTGGAAAGCCTGAATCCCTCATTGGTAAAAACCTTCCGGCAAAATGTCAATTATTTTTCCCTGGCACATACTGTAACCGGAAAAGAACTTTTAGCTCAAGAAAAACTTTGTTGCAAAAAAGAAAACGAAACATTACATATTAACATCAAAGCCCTGCAAGACTCCGGCGCTCCCGCCTTTTTCCTGCATGAATGGCTGCAAGTATATGGGTTCAACAGCACTCAAATTGACGATATCACCGCCGCATTAAACAGCCAACCCGGAAAACAGTTTTACAGCTCCACCCATGTTGCTATAAAAGACCGCGAAGAGATAATAGTGACGAGTTACGAGTTACGAGTAACGGGTGACAAAAAGAATACCCAACTCTCAACTAATTTTCAATTTTCAGTTTTCAATTTTCAACTAGAAATGCCCATTCCACACAAACCAAACATCGCCTGGTTAGATGCTGACAAGCTCCAACTACCGCTGCTAGTGAGACCCTGGCAAGACGGAGATAGCTTCATCCCCCTCGGCATGAAAGGAAAGAAAAAAATAAGCGACTGCCTTATCGACATAAAAATGCCGCTCCACCAAAAAGAAAATCAATTAGTAGTCACCTCCGGAGAAAACATTGTGTGGCTAGTGGGTCAAAGGATAGACGACAGATATAAAATTAGTGATTCAACAAAAAATATTTATCAGATCACATGGAACGAAAACCTTCCTGGTTAAAAATAAAACTGACCAATACACCGCAATATCCCGTGGTACGTAAGATAGTGGAGAAACACCAACTACATACCATCTGCAGCAGCGGTAAATGCCCCAACATCGGCGAATGCTGGAATATAGGTACCGCCACCTTCATGATACTCGGTGATATATGCACCCGCTCCTGTAAATTTTGCGCCACACAAACAGGAAAACCGCTCGCCCCCGATCCCGCAGAACCGCAGAAAGTAGCCGAAAGTGTACAACTCATGCAACTGAAACATTGCGTAATCACCTCCGTTGACCGTGACGACCTGCCCGACCAGGGTGCGGCACACTGGGCGGAGACCATACGTGCCATACGCACCGTTAACCCCAATACGATCATCGAAGTGCTGATCCCCGACTTCGATGCCCGCCTCGAACTCCTCGACATCGTTATTGCAGCAAAGCCTGACATCATTGGGCATAACCTCGAAACCACCGAACGCCTTTCTCCCACCGTGCGCTCGCGTGCCGACTACCGGCGAAGTTTAGACGTATTAAAATATATCAGTACACACAGCATAGGAAAAACCGGCATCATGGTTGGATTGGGTGAAACATCCGATGAAGTGAATAAGGTAATGCTAGATGCACGCAATAATGGGGTGCGCCTTTTCACCATCGGCCAATACCTTCAGCCCACCAAACAACACCTTGCCGTGAACGAATATGTGCACCCCGATCAATTTAATCTCTACAAGGAATTCGGTAAAAAAATAGGGTTTGACAATATTGAAAGTGGCCCTCTTGTGCGCTCGTCCTACATGGCTGAAAAAACATTTATTACATCATGCATTTCATCAACTGGGGCTTAATAGACTATAAGGAAGCCTGGGACAAGCAACGCCGCATTGTGGAAGAGGTGCTGGCAGTTAAAGGCACACCGGCTGACAAGCAGGAAATTATTTTCTGCGAACACCCACACGTATATACCCTCGGCCGCAACGGAAAAGTCAATAATCTCCTCGTGAATGAGAATTTTCTAAAAAGTATCAATGCCTCTTTTTATCAGGTTGACCGCGGCGGCGACATCACCTACCACGGACCCGGACAGATAGTAGGCTACCCCATTCTCGATCTAGAACGCTTACATATTGGTCTTAAACAATATATTTCTAATGTTGAAGAAGTAGTCATCTGCACACTTGCCGACTATGGAATTACCGCAGAACGACTAGACGGAGCAACAGGAGTGTGGATTGATGCGACAACAGCCAAAGCAAGAAAAATTTGCGCCATAGGTGTCCGCACTTCCCATTTCGTCACCATGCATGGCTTTGCGTTCAACATAAATACCGACCTCAACTACTACCGCCACATCAACCCTTGTGGATTTATTGACAAAGGAGTTACCTCCCTACAGCAAGAACTGGGGCATGAGGTTGAACTTCATGAAGTAGAGAACCTGCTACAAAAACACTTCGAAAAAATATTTGCATAA
>JAVBSQ010000099.1:0-4150 GCA_031556695.1 Bacteroidales bacterium
TGGTCTTTAATCCTAAAACTACTGAGTGGATGGCTTCCTACGACGGTCGTAATCAAGAGCCCGTAGCATTGCCTGTTAAGTTCCCACTATTGCTGGCACAAGGAGTAGAGGGGATAGCCGTAGGTTTGGCCTCTAAAATTCTCCCGCATAATTTTAACGAATTAATTGACGGCGTTATTGCGCACCTTAAGGGTAAAGATTTCGAACTGTACCCAGACTTTCCCACAGGAGGAATGGCGGACTGTACACGTTACAACGACGGATTGCGCGGTGGTGCCGTGAAGGTACGCGCACGTATTACCAAGCAAGATAAAAAAACACTTATCATTACCGATATACCCTTCGGAAAAACGACCTCTACACTCATTGACTCCATACTCAAGGCTAATGATAAGGGAAAGATAAAAATTCGCAAAGTAGACGATAATACCGCTCTCAATGTAGAGATAGTTGTGCATCTGCATAACGATGTATCGCCTGACAAAACCATTGACGCCCTTTATGCATTCACCGATTGCGAAATATCTATTTCACCTAATGCCTGTGTTATTCAGGATCAAAAACCCTGCTTCATTGGGGTGAAAGATATTTTACGCTACAACGCCGATCATACAAAAGAACTACTGAAACAAGAGCTGGAAATACGCTTGCGTGAATTACATGAAGACTGGCACTACTCTTCTCTCGAAAAAATATTCTTTGAACAGAAAATTTATCGTGAACTGGAAAATGACGCCAAGTCGTGGGAACTACAACTGGTGTCAGTAGAAAAAGCGTTAAAGCCTTATGAGAAGAAATTAAAATCGCCCATCACCCCTGAAAATGTGGCATGGTTGGTAGAAAAACCGGTGCGTAAAATATCTAAATTCGATATTAAGGCAGCCAATGAGCGCATTAAGAATATAGAAGCTGAGATGGAAGAGGTGGAGAACAACCTCGCCAATATTGTTGAATATACCGTAAATTATTACCGTCAACTGAAAAAGAAATATGGTAAAAACTACGAACGAAAAACAGAACTACGCAGCTTTGAAGCTATAGAAGCTACCACCGTGGTGGTGGCTAATGCCAAACTATATGTGAACTATGCCGAGGGTTTTGTGGGTATGGATCTCAAGCGTGATGATAATGCACAATATGTGTGCGACTGTTCCGACATAGATGAAGTAATTGTATTCCTGCGTAGCGGAAAATATATGATCAATAAGGTGTCGGATAAAGCTTTCTTCGGCAAAGATATTATTCATGCTACTGTCTTCAAGCGTAATGATGAGCGTACCATTTACAATGCCATCTATCGTGACGGAAAGAATGGTGATATTTATGTGAAACGTTTCTTTGTTTCCGGCGTGACACGTGATAAAGAATATGACGTATCACAAGGGAAAGAGGGTTCGCAGCTCTTGTGGTTTACAGCTAACCCTAATGGCGAGGCGGAGGTGCTGAAAATATATTTGAAACCTCGTCCGAAATTAAAGAAATTAATTTTTGATTTTGAGTTTAGTGCTTTAGCTGTTAAAGGCCGTGGATCTATGGGTAACATACTTTCGCGTTATGCTATTCATAAAATAATGTTGAAAGAAAAAGGTGTTTCCACCTTGGGCGGACAACAAATATGGTTTGACGCTGATGTTCAACGACTCAATACCGATGCGCGTGGAGAGTTATTAGGTGAATTTCATGCCGGTGATCGTATTCTTGCCGTGACTCAACAGGGACAATTTTATACTACGAATTTTGATTTAAGCAATCGCTACGAAGAGCAGCTACTGCTCATTGAAAAATTTGATCCTAAAAAAGTATGTGCCGCCACTTACTATGATGCGGAGATGGGTAGTTGTTACGTTAAACGTTTCACCTTTGAGTCGAGCGACAATACACCGCAGGCCTTCATTAGTGATTCTGCCGGCTCTTATCTTATGGAAATTTCTCCTGACCGTTTCCCGCAAATCGAAGTGACCTTCAAAGGTAAACATGCCAAACGCGAGCCGGAATATATAGATGTAGAAGAATTTATTGGTGTGAAAAGCTTCCGTGCGAAAGGAAAACGGGTCACGACCTATGATGTAAAAACCGTCTCATTCATTGAGCCTCTGGAAAAAGAAGTAGAGCCGGAAGAACAACCCGAAGAAGAAGGTGCACATGACGGCGAAGCAGTACAAATGACCCTTTTGTAGGATATTAAGAGATTAAGGTATTAGGAGATTATGGGAGAGCCCCATAACTTGTAACTCATAACTTCGTAACTATTCATGTCACCCGTCACCCGTCACCCGTCACTCATCTTCCTGCTTGGTTTCATGGGTAGTGGAAAGTCAACACTGGGGCCCGTGCTGGCGGAGGCTATGGATTATGATTTTGTTGATACCGATGAGTTGATTGAACGGCAGAGTGAATGCACTGTTGCCGAAATTTTTACTGAGAAAGGGGAGGCTATATTTCGTCGTTATGAGCGGGATATATTACGTAGTTTATTTCGCCGTAAAAAAATGGTGATAGCCTGCGGCGGCGGACTACCTTGCTTTTTCGACAATATGGAGCAGATGAATGCCCATGGAATAACCGTGTATCTACAAGCTACACCCGAACTGCTGGCGCAACGTCTGGAAGACCATAAAGCAGAACATCGTCCGCTTCTCCAGGACAAAACAGGAGAGGAGCTACGCTTGCATATTGCTCAAATGTTGGAGCAACGTGAGCAACACTACACCAAGGCAACAATTGTTGTTGAAGCCTTACACGCCTCTCTGCCTGTTTTGATAAAACAATTAAGTAGCAGCTAAGATTGGTTGATAAGAAATGAGGCAAATTTTCGCAAAGAAACTACACGATTTCCTCTCGAGGCTTGATATCCTTGATGCGTAGCTGTATATTGGCAATGCCGCGGTAGTAGTTCTCTGCAACAGAGTAACACACATCAACGGAATTTCCTCCTTGCATAAAATCGAAATGCTCGGACTGGTTAAAGGCTATGGCAGATATGGGACGATAAGGCTCGTCCTCCTGTATAAGTTCTAATTTTAAGTGACCGGCATCACTGCCTACAATACGTCCGTTACCGTTGTCATATACCTTTTCGGTAAGAAATACCGGCGACATATTGCCCGGTCCGAAAGGCTGGAACTGTTTCAATAAACGGAAAAATTTCGGAGTAATCTGTTTGAAATCAAGGTAGGTATCTATATCGATTAGCGGTGTGAGCATTTCTGTTGTAATATGATCTGCCACGTAAATTTCAAAACGTCGACAAAACTCTGCAAAATTCTCTTCACGTAGCGTTAAACCGGCTGCATACATGTGTCCACCGAATGTTTCGAGCAAGTCAGAGCATGATTCAATCGCCTCATATAAGTCGAAACCCGTGATGCTTCTGGCTGAACCGGTAATAAAACCGTTACTTTGCGTGAGTACGATGGAAGGACGGTAGAATGTTTCCACCAGCCGCGAAGCCACAATGCCCACTACTCCTTTGTGCCAGGAGGGATTATATAACACAGCACTCTTTTTATTTCGCAGCACCTCATCATTGGTAACCATGGCCAGTGCTTCCTGCGTGGTTTCACGGTCTACGCTTTTGCGATCATTGTTATGAGTGTTGATGGTGAGTCCTATTCGGGTAGCTATTTCTTCGTTTTCAGCCACCAATAACTCAACTGCAGCAGTGCCTGATTCCATGCGGCCTGCAGCATTGATACGAGGGCCTATTTTAAACACAATATCGTCAATGGATATGTGATGTTTTTCCAGTCCCGCTAATTTGATAATAGATAGTAAGCCGCGTCGTGGTTGTGTATTCAGTTGTTTTAAACCGTAATGGGCCAAAATACGGTTTTCACCGGAAATAGACACCAGGTCGGCCGCTATACTTACCACCACTAAATCTAGGTAGGGGTATAACTGCTCTAGCGGAATCTCATGCCTTATACAGTAAGCTTGCATCATCTTAAAACCTACACCACAACCGGCCAAATCATTGAACGGATAATCACAGTCTGTGCGTTTAGGGTCAAGTACGGCCACTGCTTTTGGCAATGTTTCGTCCGGAAGATGGTGGTCACAAATAATAAAATCTATACTGCGGTCGTTGGCATAATCAATTTTCTCGTTGGCTTTAATCCCACAGTCGAGCGCAATAATCAAGGAAATACCA
>JAVBSQ010000025.1:0-11970 GCA_031556695.1 Bacteroidales bacterium
TGAGAGCTGTTTAAGCGTTGTAAATCTTGGCGACTACTCCTTTTCTTATAAAAAGCCATCAAACCAATCTCACCACCCAAGCTGCCATTATCTAGCGAACCCGCCAATGACGGCCCCAGGTCTACCTGCTCGGAAACATTGAAACGACTTACCCCGTAAATAATGAAATTCTTATTTTGATAATCGTTCTCTTCTGCCATCAATCGCAAGGCAGACACACCAAACTTCAACCATTGGTTGCGTAGTTCAAAACCTATATCAAAATTAGGCTTTATCGTGGTGTTATATATGGGTATAACTGCTATTTCAGGATGATCAAAACTAATCTTAGCATCGTTACGAAACAGCCAGGAGAGATCAGCGGCCAGCCCCAGGCTTAATGTGAGGTCGCTCGACAAAGAAATATGGTAAGCGTAGGACGCTTTTACATCTAAAGAGTGGTAGAACCCTATTGTTTCGTTGGTCACCCCAAAGCCTATGCCGGAATTAATTCCCGAGAGATAATAATGTCCGTAAAGTAATTGGGTGGAGGGTGCACCGTCAATACCCACCCATTGTTTGCGGGCTATCCCGTATATATCCAATGTGTTCGTATTTCCGGTAGCTGCGGGATTGAAGAGCGACCGGCATAACCATTTTTCTTCAATATCCATGTGCCCCTGGGCTTTCACCTCAGCAACAGCAAACAGGCAGAAAACACTAATATATATGATTTTTTTTAGATGCATCATCGGGCTAGTACATTACTGTTATATATCCTGTAAATTGTTTTGAAATACCGTCAATAAAAACCGTAGCCCTGTAGAAATAGGTTCCGGCAGCTACCAGGCTGTTATTTGATTTACCATCCCAGCCTGTCCCCTTATATATCATCACGCCGTTGCGGGTAAAAATTTCCACTTCAAAACCTGGCAAAAACACAGCATTATCGTTGTTTTCTAAAGGGTTAAAAGCGGTGGCGGCCGACCATTCCGGCTTCAGGTCTACTATCCTTTCAGACATACAATTGTGACCGTCAATAACCAGTACGCTTACCAGCTGGGTGTTGTAATCCAGTGGCCCCATAATGGGCGTGCCACTGATACCATTTGAGGTAAACTTTACCCCCTTAGGCAGATATCCGTAGAAACTATAGACCTCGGGTTCCTTGGCATTTTTGGTTTTAAATTGCAGGTCATACGGTTTGAGCCGTTGGTATTTTGGCAGGATAGTGGGCTGTATAAATAGTTCGGGATACACATTAACCTCCATGGTATCCTTATAACTGCCGCACTTATCCACGGTAGCTGTTACCACAAAAGTTACCGGATCAATCATGTGCGGAACATTGTCGGGTTCCCAGGTTAAAACGCCTACCGACCGGTGCACTTGTTGCACAAAAGGCACATTGTAGCATACCGTGGTGTCGGGCGCTACTTCCACAAACGGAAGCGGAATGGAAAACACGTTGAGATAGGCTATGGCACTACCGCATACGTTTTTTGCCTCCACGGTGAATACCTCATCAGCCCTAATGTGCGCTTCAGGTGGGGTGCCGCCTATTCTTCCATACCTGTCCCACCAGGTGAGCGTTCCCTCATGCGCCACGGTGTTAAGGTGTATCCAGTCATTATAACACACACTGGTGTCTCCTCGGGTTACCACTAGTGCTTCGGGTATGCGGAAAATTACTACTTGGTCGTTTACGCTGCCGCAGGCATTGGTGGCCGTTGCCGTGAAGGTGCTTGTCTGGTAAATAACTGCCGGAGAAGAGGGGTTCCAGCTTATTACTCCTATGCTTCCGGGTACTACTTTCAGCGTTACCATTGTGCCCGAACATACCGAGGTGTCTTTCATTGCTTGTACTACCGGTAGCGGATCTACCACTACGGGCACATTTAAAGAAGCTTCGGAATAACAACTATTGCTCACCACTAAATTTAAAGTATGCGACCCCGCTGCCGGATAATAAGGAAGCGTGATACGGGTACCGTTATGTTCCCACCGTGCATTAGTGCCTTCGGACTCTCCGGTAGTTAAATTGACACCGGAACTCACGCAAAATTTATCGTATGCAGGTATAATATTGGTTTTGGAATCTCTATCTACTACCGTGCGTAATGTGCCGCGTGCCGTGTAGTCATACATTTCGGAGCATAAATATTTGTAACTGGCGTAAATATCAAAATTCTTGGTGTCAAAAGGCACATACTCTTGCACATTCATAATTGAAAAGTAAGCAGTTCCGTCAATAATGTAGGTGTAATTGATTCTTCCGTTAGTATTCAAATCTATTTTTGCCCCGGGAGCATCGAAGCAGAACTTTGTGGTGTCAGTGCTTTGCTTGTTGAGGAAGAGATAGGGGCGATTCACTACGTTGACCATGAAGCTTATAACTTCGGTGCTGTCCGACAGGTCGGTGGAACGGCGGTATTTAATGGTAGCCTTGTAATTATATACCCCGGCAGCACCGGGTTTGACAATATATTCATGGTAATTACCGTATGCCGATACCGGCTGAGGTGTCAGATCGCCGCTCCAGGTAATGCTTTTCAGCGTGTCGCATGGGCCGGGGCTGAAGGTGTGCCTTAAGGTATCACCAAAGCATAAATTGGGAGAAGCATTAAATGAGGAGTAATAGTTGACATAAATCCCACCGGTAGGCTTTTCGGAATGCACCACCAATTGGTACCTGCCTGTTTGTATGGTGTCTTTTTCCTTATAGTTGGACGTATAATCAATTTTATAAGCAAACGTTAGGCTATCCATCAATTTTGAAACGGTAAATTTCCAGCGGGCCATAGTCTCTTTGTCCACAGTGTAAGCATAGTCATTGCCCTTCCATTTTAGTCCTGTAAATGTTACATCTTGAATAGTGTCACAATCATTGGCCATAACATAAAAAACTACATTATCGCCCTTACATACGGGTGCCGGAGGGCCGTCCACATATCCTCCGGAAACATCTCCGCTGAAAGGCTTGGGCTCATGCTGCAGTATCAATTTATGTGTATAGGTAGCTCTGGTTCCCAACCATGATACTATTTCCACAATAATCGAATCTTTGGCATTGGTAAAAGGCTCATACTGTACTCTCCATACGGTTTTACTTATTTTTTGAAGTGAGGAATCTTTACTGCCGCGGAGGAAGTTTATTTCTTTAATACTGTCGCAACTTGATAACTCACCCGTCTTGCTGTCAATTAGCCGGTAGTTTATCTTCAAAGAGTCGCCACGGCAGGGTGCATTGCTTTCCGGCCGGGCAAAAGTGGAGGAGGTGAGATCAATAGCCACTTCGCGGCGGGCTTGGCCGGAGAAGGTATAGGAGTATGTACTGCAGGTATTATTGAAATCAACCGTTACATCATTGTAGTCCGCATAAAAAGAAGAAGAACTGTTTACGATAACATCGGCAGGTATTGCCACGCCGCCGGTTTTGGCAGTGTACCAGGTAATAGTGCCGCTGCTGATGCTAGCCGGTTCTTCGTTTCCATAGGAGTCTACAACCTTAAATCCTACCCTGTCGTTGAGGTTTATGCTTGCTGTTTTACATACGGTGCCGGTATTGTTGATGGTAAAAGAAGAAGAGGTGGGATTTATAAGGCCGTTAACCGTAAAACTTTTTGAAACAGATGCACATTGTACGTTATTGCTCACAGTAGCTGTGAATTTATATGGTTGAGAGGTGTTGAGGATAATAATAATACGGCCATTGTCGTGGATATGGTTATTGTTGTCCCTCCAGCTAATGATTGGAGCGGCACTGGCATTACGCAGCGTAACTTCCAGCTTTACTCCTTCTCCGCAGCAAACCGTCCCCCCTTCAGGTACCGTGAAGTCAGGCAATTCGTATATGGTTACGGTTAAGCTTTTTTGCCGGCGGTTACCTCCCACAGAGTAATCAAGCGTATATATGGTCGTTATGCTGGGGCTTACATTGTAGTTGATGGAGGCGGTGGTAATGACTTCACCATTGGCACTCCAACTGTAAAAATGATCAATAGCAACACCTCCGGCATTCACCAGAGTGGCTAAGTTCACACTTTCGCCCTGACAGCGCTCAGCATCAAGTAAGGTGATATCTTGTGCTTGTAACGGCAGGCATACGCCGACAAGGAGTATGAAAAAAACATACAATTTAGCTGAGTAAGGCATTTTACTTCTCTCCTTTGAATTTTCTAGATGCAAAGATACAAAAAAAACAGATATTTAAATTTTCCGTACCTTTGCAAAAAAACGAATGGATACCTTTCACCGTCTCTCCGCTGAAGAAGCATTGCACCTGCATAAGCATGCAGACCTTTCTACCTTAGCCGCCATGGCCAACCGCCGGCGCGAAACGTTGAATGGAAGGAAAGTGTTTTTTAACAGGAATTTCCATCTTGAGCCCACTAATATCTGTATCAACGACTGTGTGTTCTGTTCCTACCGGCGTAATGAAGGGGAGGAGGGGAGTTGGGATTATTCTATGGAAAACATGTTGGAACAGTGTCGTTTACAATCCGGCGCTAAGGTCACGGAAGTACATATTGTGGGAGGTGTTCACCCCTCACGTGACGTGCATCACTACGCCAACCTGCTGCGCGAGGTAAAAAAAGTACTGCCTCAGGTGCATATCAAAGCGTTCACAGCCATAGAAATTGATTATATGATCAAGAAAGCCGGCATAGCACTTGTTGACGGCCTGCGCCTCCTGCAGGAAAGCGGCCTTGAGGCTATCCCCGGCGGCGGTGCAGAAATCTTTGACGATACTATCCGCCGGCAACTATGCCCTAAGAAAGGGCCGGCTTCTATCTGGCTCAACGTACACGAGGCCGCTCACCATATAGGCATTCGCACCAACGCCACCATGCTCTTCGGTCATGTCGAAACGCCCGAACAACGCATTCAACATCTAATACAACTGCGTGATTTACAGGATAAAACAAGTGGTTTCGATGCTTTTATACCCTTGAAGTACAAATCCCAAAATAACGCCCTTGGCAACATAGGCGAAGTGCCCGCCATGGAGGTGCTCCGCGTGATGGCTATCAGCCGGTTGGTGCTGGACAACATACCCCACCTTAAGGCCTACTGGCCCATGTTGGGCAAGGACTTGATGCAGTTGTCGCTTCTCTTTGGCGCTGACGATATTGACGGTACTATCAATGATTCCACCAAAATCTACAGTATGGCAGGGGCGGAGGAAAGCCACCCCGTACTTACCGACGAGGAGCTCCGTCGCCTGGTGCAAGATGCCGGCTTTACTCCCGTTGAACGCAATACTTTCTACGAAGAAATCGGCTAATTCCATTATTTTTTTTATCTTTGTAGGTTAAAACGAATGCTTATGTCTGCATTGAAGAAATATTGGATCGCTTTTTACCATAAACACCCTTACCTGAGTAATTTGGTGGTGGCGGCAGCTGCCTTCCTTGTATTCATAGTGCTGGTTAGTCTTTCGCTCTCCCTCTTTACCCGCCACGGACAATCGCACGCCGTTCCTAACTTTGTAAATATGTCGCTGGATGAAGCTTTGGAAGCCGCAGACGATCATAACTTACGTTTGGTGATTGCCGATTCGGTATATGTGAATAGCCGTCCTGCCGGCTCCGTATTCCGCCAAACACCCACCGCAGGCGCTGCCGTGAAGAACGGCCGCCGCATATTCATTGTGATCAATTCTTTACAACCACGCATGGTAGATATGCCCAACGTAATAGGCTATTCCTTGCGTCAGGCTAAAACCGTATTGGTAGCAGCCGGCTTGCATGTGGGCCGCTTGAACTATGTTAGCGACATGGCCACCAACAATGTACTGGGACAGCGATATAAAGGCGCTACTATTACTGCGGGAAAAGCTATTCCTGCCGAAAGCGAAATAGATTTGACCATAGGAAAAAGCGATTGGTCGGAAGCTACGCTCGTGCCTCTGCTCGCCGGTTATACGCTGGTTGAGGCTAAAGATGCGCTCGCGGAAAGTTCACTTAATGCCGGCAATGTACAATACGACCAGAGCGTAAAAACATACACCGACAGTCTCACCGCCCGTATATTCAAACAATTCCCCACCACCGGTGAAAATATTACGTTGCCGCTGGGCGCCCAGGTGAACCTCTGGCTCACCGTAGATGAAACAAAATGGAATAATTTTTAATGCTCCAAGGATTTAAATATATATTACTCACACTGGCAGCCTTCTTCTTACTGCTGCCACTCATCGCCCAGGAACGACTGGTGGGCTTGAGTGAGAATCCTCATGCCCGTCCCCAGCCGCCCCAACTAAAAAAACGACTACAACGCAATGCTCCGGCCATGCTGCAGCTCCCCTTCGTTGATAATTTCGTGCCTGAAAATCCCTGGCCAAACATGAACTTGTGGACAGATAACGGCGTTTATATCAATACCAATTACGCCGTAAATATGCCTACTCTCGGCGTGGCTACCTTTGATGCCCTCGGAAGCGATGGCCGCCTGCACACTTGGCTCGGCGGTGCCTCTATGCCTTCCGACACCCTCACTTCACTGCCCATAGATCTTAGCATCAGCTCCGGCGTGGTGCTTAGTTTCTTCTATCAAGCCGGCGGACTGGCAGACATGCCCGGGCCCAACGACCTGCTGCGGCTTGAATTTTATTCGCCTGCCGACGATGAGTGGACTACCGTGTGGACTGCTTCAGCCAACAGCGCTGATAGTTCCATTATTGAACTTTCTATAGGAGGAGGATTTGTCAAGCACCAATTTGACACCATCAGCACTCAATTCATATACACTGCCCGGGAAGTGGGCGACCACTGGTTGCAGCAGGGTTTTCAATTCCGCTTTATCAACCATGTATCCCTCACCGTCAACAATGATGCCCTCGGCCGTGCCAACAACGGCGACTTTTGGCACCTCAGCTTTGTATACATGGATAAGAACCGCAATGTGGACGACACCCGTTTGCCCGATGTAGGTATATGTACCCCGCAAGGCCCCGTAACCTTGGGCTACGAGTCCATACCTGCCTACCACCTCAATACCACCGAGGCACAACGCAACCTCTTTCCCTCTAATACCCAATTCACCATCAGTTATCGTAACCTGGGTTGGGGAACGAAACAGGTGACCAGCCGTTTTGCTATTCACCCCCTTTACGGTAGCACTACACCTGCCGCCACCTATACCGGAGGTACTGAAAATATCTTCGACTACCAAACACAAACACGTACTTTCGATAGTTTTCAGCCCTACCAATATACTGCCGATGGTGATGACGCCGCCTTTGAAGTCCGCAGCTACCTGGTGGTTGATGCCGACAATACGCCCCTCCGCACCGCCCTCCGCAAAAACGACACTACCTCCTACATACAACGCTTCAGCGATTACTATGCCTACGATGACGGCTCTGCCGAAAATGGTTATGGACTTTTTGGGTACGGTACCGACAATGGCCGTGTAGCCGTACAGTTCCAAACCTACCGCACCGACTCACTCCGCGGTATGTACATGTATTTCAATTTTGCTAAAGACAGCGCTAACCTCAAAAAAATTCAGCTCGCCGTATGGGCGGATAATGACGAGAAACCCGGCGCGCTCATGTATGCCCAATCCATTGACCGTCCCGTCTTACGCGATAGTATTAATGCTTACGTAGCCTACAAATTTCTCAAGCCCATACCCATCAGTCGCGGACAAAAATTCTATATCGGCTGGATACAAACCACCGAAGCCTTCCTTAACGTAGGCTATGATGCCAACCGCACCACCGGCGGGAAAAACTATTATGCACTCAATGGCTTTGGCGAATGGTTCTTCTCCCTTTATGACGGCGCTCTCATGATGCGCCCCATCTTCTGCCGCCCCGGCGCCTTCCCCGATGATGCCGTGGAGCTGCCTGCCAATAAACCGGTGACGGTAGAAGGAGATAACTATCTCTTATACCCTAACCCCGCCAGAGATCTTGTTTCCATCCGCAATCTTACTGCTGAAGAACAAATGCTGCCGCAAGCCGACCGTCAAAGCGTGGAAGTGTATGACCTTCGCGGAGAATTTTTGTTTGCCGTAAATACGCCCAACGGAAGCTTCTCTGTGGGTGACCTGCCTGCAGGTGTTTACATAGTTCGTGTAATTGAAAATAACAAGATAAAAACATCAAAAAGAATAATAATAGCCCGATGATGAATAGTGCAAAAGAATGGTTGAACGGAGAAGAGCTTGATGAAGATGAGGAACTGGAAGGACTGGAAGGCCGCCCGATGTTTGAGCATTTTCACTTTAAGGTAGACAAAGGGCAAAGTACTATGCGCCTTGACCGCTACCTTGTGTCGCGCATGGAAGATACCTCGCGCAGCCGCATACAACATGCCGCCGCTGCTGACTATCTCCTCGTGAACGGGCTTGTTGAGCGCTCTAACTACATGATTAAACCGCTTGATGAAATCAGTATTGTACTGCCTTACATTCGTCGCGGACTGGAAATTTTAGAAGAAGATCTTCCCATTGAAGTGGCGTATGAAGACGACTATCTCATGGTCGTTAATAAATCAGCCGGCATGGTGGTGCACCCCGGCCACGGTAATTATACCGGCACACTCATGAACGCCCTCAAATTTTATTTGCGCGATAAACCCGGGCAGGAACCTCTTCTTGCACACCGTATCGACAAAGACACCTCCGGCCTACTGCTTGTTGGAAAAACATACGATGTACACGCCGCACTCGCCAAACAATTTTTTGACCATACTACCAAACGCGTATATGTAGCCTTGGTTTGGGGTAATGTTAAAGATGACGAAGGCACTATCAATGCACCCTTGGGCCGTGATAAAAAAGACAGGTTATGTTTCACCATAGTGCCCGAAGAGGAAGGAGGAAAACACGCTATCACCCACTATAAGGTCATTGAACGATTAGGCTATGTAACCATTATAGAATGCCGCTTGGAGACCGGCCGCACACACCAGATACGCGTACACATGGCCTCCATCGGACACCCGCTTTTTAATGATGAACGCTATGGCGGCGACAAAATTTTGAAAGGTGTTCCCTTCTCTAAATATCGCCGTTTTGTTGATAATTGTTTCTCCATAATGGCTCGTCAGGCATTGCATGCACGCCTTTTGGGATTTGTCCATCCTATCACTAACGAAGAACTTGTTTTTGAATCCGGACTGCCCGACGATTTTACCCGTGTACTTGAAAAATGGCGTAACTACAACGATGCAGGTGACGAGTAACAAGTAACGGGTGACGAGTTAAAAAATTCTTTCCTAATATCTTAATCCCCTAATCTCCTAATTTCCATGAAAAAGAATATAGCAGTAATGTATGGCGGCAACTCTTCTGAGTTTGAAGTGTCCGTAAATAGCGGCCGTCAGGTCAGTGCCAATATTGACAAATCACGCTACAATGTATATGAAGTGCTTGTGTTGGGCACCAGTTGGGCAGTGCAGCTCAACGGACAAACTACTGTTGAGATTGATAAATCCGACTTTAGCTTTACCCCCCTTAAAGGAGAGAAAGTGCAGTTTGATGCTGCTTTCATTGTCATACACGGTACTCCCGGTGAAGACGGTTTGTTACAGTCTTACTTTGAAATGATAGGTATGCCCTACACTTCCTGTAATGCCTTTGTGTCCACCGTTACCTTCAATAAGTATGCAACCAAATGCTTTTTGCGCGATGCCGGTATTAAAATGGCCAAAGAAGTCTATATTCGTAAAAGCGATAAAATAGAACCCGAAACCTTGGCGCAACAACTCGGACTTCCTATGTTTATTAAGCCCAACGCCAGCGGTAGTAGTTGTGGTGTAAGCAAAGTGAAAGACGTAAAAGAAGTGAAGAAAGCCTTGGAGGCCGCTTTTGCTGAAAGTGAAGCTGTGCTCGCCGAAGCCTTTATTGCCGGCCGCGAGTTACAACAGGGTGTATTCAAAACAGCTAAGAATGCTTACGAACTCCCCATCACAGAAATCATTTCCAAGAATGAATTCTTCGACTATGATGCTAAATATAACGGACAAAGCGAAGAAATAACCCCCGCCAATACTACGCCCGAATTAGCCAAACGCATCACTGCACAATCCGAGCTTATCTATGAATGGCTGGGTTGTAGAGGTTTTGTACGTATTGATTATATCGTTAACAACGATGAAATTTATTTCCTGGAGATAAATACTGTGCCGGGTATGAGCGCTGCCAGTATTGTTCCGCAACAGCTGCAGGCTATAGGCATGACGCTGTCTGAAGCTTACTCCTTACTTTTGGATGATACCTTATCGCGCAAATGACCCTCGCCGATATTTTCCGTGCAGCCGATGAGCAGCTCTACCACCTTTATCCCCCTGAAGAGATAAAGGCTGTTGTGCGCATATTATTGCAGCACCACACCGGCCTCACCATAGCCCAAATTTATGCCGACCCGTCACTCGTGACCCCTTACTCGTCACCCGTCACCCGTCACCTGCATGCACTTGCCTCCGGCCGCCCCCTCCAATACATACTAGGTGAAACCGAGTTTTGCGGACATGTTTTTGAGGTGAATGAAAACGTTCTTATTCCGCGTCCCGAGACCGAAGAGCTGGTACAACATGCCCTTGCCGGATTACGCCCTTATGATCGTCCGCGCGTCCTTGACCTTTGTACCGGTAGTGGCTGCATTGCCGTCTCTGTGGCCGCCGCCCTTCCTGAAGCGCAAGTCTCCGCTTGCGATATTTCCAAAGAAGCATTAGAAGTTGCTCGCCGCAACGCCCTCCGCAATAACACCTCTGTTAATTTTTTTGAGTGTGATATCACTCATCACTCATCACTCATCACTCATCACTCGTCACCCGTCACCTGCATCCTCTCCAACCCCCCCTACATCCGCAATGCTGAAAAAGCGCTTATGCGCCCCAATGTCTTGGATCATGAACCCCACCTTGCCCTTTTTGTGGAAGATCATGACCCTTTGGTTTTCTATCGTGCCATCGCTGCTATCGCTCGCATGACTTTGGCTCCCAACGGTTTTGTGATGGTAGAGATTAATGAGGCCTTAGCGGAAGAAACAGCACAAGTATTTAGAAACGAGGGTTTTTCCTCCATTCAAATATATAAAGATGTTTTTGATAAAGATAGAATGCTAAAAATTAATAGCTTATCACCGAATTATTGATTTTGCACTTTAAAATATGCATTTTTATACCTAAATCGCACTTTTATTCCAGCTATTATAATTATATTTGCATAAAATAAAGTGCAATTATGGAAGATCTTCAAGTTTTATACCGCTTGTTATTAGAGCAAACAACCACGAATTTTGTTCGTTCCCAGCATGATAAACTCCCGTGGGACGACCGTATGATGGCAGTCGTAGGTCCCCGCGGAGTGGGTAAAACCACCATGCTCCTGCAACACATTAAACAACACCTCAACACCGAAAAAACACTCTATGTAAAAGCTGACGACCTGTATTTCTACAACCATCGCCTCTTTGACATGGCCAACGACTTTGCTAAATATGGCGGCAAGCATTTATTCATTGATGAAATACATAAATACCACAACTGGTCGCAGGAGTTGAAAATGATGTACGACTACCTGCCTCACCTGCAGGTGGTTTTTACCGGCTCCTCCATTCTTGATATCTATAGGGGCCAGGCCGACCTTAGTCGTCGGGTGCTTTCATATTATATGCCGGGACTTTCCTTCCGCGAATTTATTGCCCTTAAAACAGGAGAAGTATTGCACACCTACACCCTGAAAGAAATTTTGCAGAACAAGGTAAAAAAGCCCAATACACAACCTCTGCCCTTATTTAAAGAATACCTGCAAACAGGCTACTATCCTTTTTTTACGGAAGGCAATTACCAGGAACGCTTGCAGGCTATTCTCAATCTTATTTTGGAAACTGATATTCCCATTTATGCCGGCATGAATGTAGGCACAGTACGTAAATTAAAACAACTTCTCTACATTATCTCCCAGTCGGTGCCCTTTAAGCCGAACATGACCAAGCTCGCATCCCTGGTCGACACCCATCGCAACAGCCTCTCT
>JAVBSQ010000015.1:0-12830 GCA_031556695.1 Bacteroidales bacterium
AGACTGCGTGGAAATAGCCCACAATGCCGGCATCAACGCTGTTGTGCAACCCGGCGGATCCATCAAAGACGGCGAATCAATTGACTACTGTAACAACAATAAAATGACGATGGTCACCACAGGCACTCGCCATTTCAAACACTAATAAAATATGGCAATCTCCTTCCTTACACAAGAGTTAGCGATGGACTTAGGTACCGCTAACACCGTCATTATCCACAACGACAAGATTGTGGTGGACGAACCCTCTATTGTCGCCATAGACCAAAACACCGGCAAACCCATTGCTATCGGTAACATGGCGCGACAAATGCATGGAAAAACACATGAAAATATTAAAACCATCAGGCCCTTACGCGATGGTGTGATTGCCGACTTCAACGCCGCAGAACAAATGATCCGCGGCATGATCAAACAAATAAATCCTAAGAACCGTTGGTTCACCCCCAGCTTGCGCTTGGTCGTTTGTATTCCTTCAGGAAGCACTGAGGTAGAAATACGTGCCGTACGTGACTCTGCTGAACATGCCGGTGGTCGCGACGTATACATGATCTACGAACCTATGGCCGCCTCACTGGGTATAGGCATTGACGTGGAAGCACCGGAGGGAAGTATGATTGTTGACATCGGAGGTGGTACTACTGAGATTGCTGTGATTGCACTTGGCGGCATTGTATGCAACCGGAGCATACGCACTGCCGGTGACGGTTTCACGTCAGACATACAGCAATACATGCGCCATCAGCATAACATCAAAATAGGTGAACGCACCGCTGAAGATATTAAGATAACAGTAGGTTCAGCCCTCTCAGAACTTGACGTACCTCCCACTCCCTTCACCGTTCGCGGCCCCAACCTCATGACGGCCCTTCCTGTGGAAGTGGCTGTTACCTATCAGGAGATAGCTCACTGCATAGATAAGTCATTAGCTAAAGTAGAAAGCGCCATCTTAGGTGTGTTGGAACAAACTCCTCCCGAACTTTATGCTGACATCGTACAACGCGGTATTTATCTTGCCGGTGGCGGAGCCCTGCTTCGCGGCTTGGATAAACGTTTAACCGAAAAAATAAATATTCCTTTCCATGTAGCGGAAGACCCTTTACATGCTGTAGCTCGCGGAACAGGAATAGCGCTCAAAAATATCGGCAAATTCCCCTTCCTCATGAGATAAGAGAATGAATAACCTGTTTCGTTTCTTGTTCGGCATACGTGTGCTACTGCTCTTTATTATACTAGAAGCTGTAGCACTCACACTCATTGCTACCGGAAGCTATTATCAGCAATCCGTTGTAATGAATACCCTACACGCCGGACAAAGTAAACTGCAGGCGCAAGCCACCAAGGTTACCGATTATCTCTCTCTTGGAGAAATAAACAAAAATTTAGCCGAAGAAAACACAAGGTTACGCAACGAGCTATCGCAATACACCTCTACCATTGACTCTATCACCGGAATAGTTTACGACACCCTGCAACACCCTTTATATTCTTATATCAGTGCAAGCATAGCTGACAACTCCGTAAACAAACAGCACAATTATATTGTACTCAATGCAGGGAGCATACAAGGCATACAACCCGATATGGGTGTTATCACTGATGACGGTGTTATAGGCGTAATAACTGCCGTAACCGAACACTTCGCCTTCGTTAAATCAATACTCAATGTTGACTGGAAATTCAATGTGCGGTTGAAATCAAGCGGCGACTTCGGCCCCTTACAATGGGACGGCCTCAACTACAAAGAATCCGTACTCTCTGATATTCCACAACACAGTAATGTTGCTATAGGTGACACTATTGTTACCAGCGGCTACTCTAAACTCTTCCCGCCCGATATTCCCATAGGCGTAGTGAAATCATACGAAATAAAACGTGGTAATTTCTACGAGATAAAAGTCTCCCTCTTTGCCGATTTCAAAAAAATACAATATGTCAATATCGTATCTTTTCTTTACAGGGACGAATTAAAATCACTAAAATCGTTGGAAAATGAATAACCGTTTTTTTCAACACCTCCTCTACTTTGTACTACTGATCATCTTACAAGACTGGGTCATAGACAAGCTTCCTTTGGGTACATATATCAGCCCCGAATTATACCTCATATTTATCCTCCTGCTACCCTTCAACTACAACCCCATTGGAACGCTTTTATGGGCGTTTGCCATGGGTTTAACAATGGATATCTTTTCCATGGGTATACTTGGTTTGCATACCGCCTCATTAGTAGCCCTGGCTTATGCCCGTCCTCTACTGCTAAAATTAGTATCGGCCAAAGACCAATTGGAAAGCAACGCTATACCTTCCTCCAAACTATTGGGTATGCGCCCTTTCTTCTCTTACATTGTATTGTCCGTATTCCTCTACACTACCATACTATTTTGTCTTGACACCTTTAACTTTGCCCATGTCGGACATTTATTCTTGCGTATTTTATTAAGCTCTATTGTCACCACCCTGTTTATAGTGGCTATGCAATATGCCTTCACCGGAAAAATAAAATAGACAGCCTATGAATCCACTTTTAGATAAAAGAAACATCATCATTGGTGTTCTTCTCCTTCTTGCTTTAATATTATTAGGCCGGTTATTCTACATACAAGTCATTGACAGTTCCTACAAAATGACGGCCAGCAATAATGTACTACGCTATGAGGTACAATATCCTGCCCGTGGCCTGGTGCTTGATCGTAACGGCGAAGCATTAGTAGGAAATAAAACAACCTACGACATTATGGTTGTGCCGCGGGAAATGAAAGCCTTTGACACCACCGAACTCTGCTCCATATTCAACATATCCTATACGCAATGCAAAAACCAGCTTGATGCCATGCGTCGCCGGCGGCGGCAATTAGGTTACCAGGCCACCGTTTTCCTAAAACAAGTGCCGGCAGAAGTTTATGCCGTATTCCAGGAAAGAGCTTACAAATACCCCGGATTTTATGTGCAAGCCCGTACCCTGCGCAGCTATCCCCGTAATATTGCCGGAAACCTGCTGGGTTATGTGACTGAAACCGACACTGCTACCATACGCAAAAAGCCTTATTACAAAATGGGCGACTACATTGGCAAAAGTGGTATAGAAGAAGCCTACGAAGAAGCGCTCCGTGGAAAAAAAGGGGTGAGCATTTATGTGCGTGACGTACATAATCAAATTAAAAAATCATACGAGAATGGTATTTACGATACCGTAGCGGTAGCCGGACAAGATATTGTTTGTACCATAGATATTAAACTGCAAGAATACGGCGAGCTGCTCATGCGCAATAAAATAGGCAGTGTGGTAGCCATAGAACCTTCTACCGGCGAAATTCTAGCCCTCATCTCCGCTCCGGGCATAGACCCTTCGTTGCTCGTAGGTATCAACCGGAATTTCCAGCTACTGCAAATGGACCCGCTAAAGCCCTTATTCAATCGCGCCGTAATGTCACCCTACCCTCCGGGTTCAGTATTCAAGGTGGCTAATGCACTCATCGGCTTACAGGAAAAAGTACTCACTACGGAAAGCCGCTACGGCTGTGCTATGGGCTACAAGGTAGGACGCGGTGTTGAATGCCACGCCCACCCCTCACCACTTGATCTGCGCCAGTCCATACAAATGTCGTGCAATGCTTATTATTGTTATGTTTTTAGAAATATTCTCGACAATCCGAAATACCAATCCATTAATGATTCTTTTAATCAATGGCGTAAATATGTGGAGAGCTTCGGCTTCGGCAAAAAATTAGGCACCGACTTTCCCAACGAGCTGGGCGGTATGCTGCCTACCACACGCACCTATGACCGCATTCACGGAGCAGGACGATGGAAATCATTATCCATCATTTCACTGGCTATCGGACAAGGGGACATAGGCACTACTCCTCTTCACCTGGCTAACTTCTCTGCCCTCATTGCCAACAAAGGCTACTACCATATCCCTCACGTTGTGCGCAATGTTGTGGGCGAAGAACCTCATCCAAAATATAAAGAAAAACACTACACGCTGGTTGATACCAACAATTTCCAACCTATCATTGACGGAATGTTTTTAGCCGTGAACGGAGGGCCGGGTGCCACTGCCGGTTGGGTAAGAATACCCGGCATAGAAATGTGTGGCAAAACAGGAACAGCTCAGAACCCCCATGGTGAAAACCACTCTGTGTTCATGAGTTTTGCCCCACGCGAAAATCCCCAAATAGCCATTGCCGTTTATCTTGAAAATGCCGGATGGGGCGGTTCATGGGCTGCTCCTATAGCCTCTCTCATGACAGAGTTCTACCTCACAGGTGAAGTAAAGCGTAAAGACATAGAAGAACGAATTAAAGCCGGTAATTTCATGAGCAAAGCCAGCCGCATGAAGAAAAAACGATGAGACGTAACACCAACATACTGAATAAACTTGATTGGACTACCACAGGCATTTATCTGCTACTCATATTTATAGGGTGGATTAGTGTGTATGCCTCCGTATATAATGAAGAACACCGGAGCATCTTTGATATCACCCAACGCTACGGCATGCAATTGATCTGGATTATCACCGGACTCTTCTTAGCCCTTATGGTCGTTCTCGTTGACCAAAAACTCTTTTCCGTATTTGCCTACCTCATATATGGATGCATAATATGCCTCCTGCTCCTGGTACTCGTAGCGGGGGTGGAGGTCAACGGTTCTCGCTCCTGGTTCATGCTGGGGCCCATAAGGCTACAACCCGCAGAATTAGCCAAATTGGCCACGGCATTGGCGCTGGCAAAGCTCATGAGTGGGCATAATTTTAAACTAAGCAAAATATCCAACCTGCTTAAAATTGGGGCAATTATCATGCTTCCTATAGGTTTAATACTCTTGCAACATGATACCGGATCAGCCCTGGTCTTCTCCTCTTTCTTAGTTATGCTATACCGCGAAGGATTATCAGGCTGGCTAGTCAGTATTGTAGCTTTTTGCGCTGTAATTTTCATTTTGTCTATTATTTGGCTACCCGTATCAGTCTTCATTTTTCTATGGATTGTTAGTTTGGTTATATATACCTTCTTCCGGCGTAATCTATTTGAAGGACTCATTATTGCCGCCATTTCCTTTGGACTTTATTTTTCTACTACCAAACTGATTATGCCCCTACTAAAAGGCATACACCTGGCGAATGAGCATGTTTTTTTAATTAGCTGTGGGATAATCTTATTTGCAGGAGCCATTATTGCCATAAAGAAAAAGATCCGATATTTCTGGCCCATTATGCTCTTTTTTATCGGTGCTGTTTTCATTTCATCATCGGTGGACTATGTATATGATAATCTTTTACAGGCCCACCACCGTGCACGTATTGAAGACATGCTGGGCTTGAAGGAAGACCTTCAGGGAGCGGGCTATAATGTACATCAATCAAAAGGAGCCATCGGATCCGGAGGTTTCTTCGGCAAGGGATTGTTGCAAGGTACCCAGACCAAATACAATTTCGTTCCGGAACAGAGTACCGACTTTATTTTCTGCACCATCGGTGAGGAATGGGGTTTTATTGGCGTCTTGGTAGTTATAGCCCTTTATGTGTGGTTGCTTATACGTATAGCCGATATATCCGAGCGGCAACGTGATGCTTTTGCGCGTATATACGGTTATTGCGTTCTATCGGTAATTAGTTTCCATGTTATTATTAACATCGCTATGACCATTGGTTTAGCGCCTGTTATAGGAATACCCCTCCCCTTTATAAGCTACGGAGGTTCTTCTCTTTGGGCTTTCACCATCATGCTTTTTATCTTGCTTAAATTCGACGCTGTAAAGTGGGACTAAAAAGATTAAAAGGATTAAAAGGATAAAAAGGATAAAATAAAAAAAAGGCGGAAAAATTTCCGCCCTCCTAACATTGGTACTCTCTTTTACAACAGCCTGACTACCTCATAAATTTTAATAGTTGTGACTTGCAGGGTGTTGTGATCTTCAATATAAATACACCGTTATTGTTATTCATTTCTATAAAGTCATTCTCAAAATAGGCTCTGCGTGACACTATGGTATTTCCCTGTACATCATAGAGGGCGATAGTAGCCGGCAGGGTGATGTTCTCCAGATGAATTATACCTGTATTGAAGTACACCTTCACATCAGGGCATTCGCCGGTTTCAGGAGCATCAGGAGTAACCGGTTGTTCAGGCTCAACGCTTGAAGTGTTTAGCACAATTTCAAAACGATTATCATAAACAAAAGCCTCTGTTGCCGTAAACTCATAGCTATCACTTTTTAAATCTATGCGTTGATTCAACAATTTGTCTACCAAATACACATTATCATAGTTACCGAAGTAAGCTGTTTTACCCACATTGATGGTATAATTAGATGCTTTACCTACAGTTACATTCAAAGGAATAACCTTATTTTGTTCAGGACGCACATTGATGGCATAACCATAGCCACCGGGGCCTGCAGAGTATATTTGAGGTACTTCGGGGTTTAGACTCATAATTTTCAATGCGTCTTTATTAGGCTCATAATTCATTGAGGCATACTCATCAATACGCACTTTTGTCTCATCGGTATATCCGGCACCGGTGATTTCAAGATCCAGCTCAAGTTCAGCATTGATAGCGGCATTGGCTATTCTGTTGCTGATAGCGGCAGTTGACTTACCTTGGTGAGCAAACGCTACTTGTTCAGTTTCCTTCAAGGTGGAAGTTTGGATAAAGTATCCGGAGAAGGCGGGCAGCAACAGGGTTTCTTTCCATGCTTCCACTGCTTTCCAGGTGGTTCCGGTGTAGGTGTAGACAATCATTGATTTGTCTATCTTGTTCATATCATAAGCAGACATGAAGGGAATACCGCGCAAGTTCCAACCCATGTTTTCCTTATCGGTAGAATACGTTCCACTCTTCACATTATTGGCGTTAAGTGTCACAGAAGGAACAGTTGCAGGCTCTTTATAAGCAGAAGCTGCATGAATTTTGATGGTTTGACCGGCTTTCAATGCCATCAAATAACCTTCATTGGCCTTCAATTGACCCGACACTGCTGTCCAATAAGGGCTATTGGTTTCGTAATTCTTATTATACTGTGCACGTGCATATCCGTCATAGGATCGAATGTCTATATCATTACCTGCACCTACGGTTAAGGCAACATTATTTACATTAGTGATACCGGTAGTCAAATTCACATTATAAGGAAGGGCTAAAAGATACCATTTGTCGGTTGACATTGTTTTTTGAAGTACCACATCTGCAGCTTGCATATAGCCGTCATTGTCTATCAGCATAGCGGTAGCGTTATCGTCGGAATGCAGCACAATACGGTCAACCGATACCGGAGTGCTAAGGTTTACGCTAAGAACCGAGTTTTTAGCCACAGAGATCACGGCTGTATTTTCTTTCGGACGATTGCTTTCTGAAAGTGTAGCGTTTTGTGCCGAACAATAATAGTGTTCATAGGCGCCTATATCTGTCTTAGTAGAGAAGACACGTGCATTGCCGATAAAATCTATACCGGTAGCCGACACTTCTCCTCCGTCAATACAGGGTGAATTTTCAGCCAACTGATAGGCTTTATTTTTATCCGAACCACCGAAGAACAAGGGGTCATTATTTCCGTTACAGTTTACAAATCCGGTACCGCTTGTATTCGTTGTATTATTCCAACTGATAGTATATTGTACATTTCCTAAAGTATTGACAATACCCACTCCGGTATTATCAGCCACAGTAGTGTATTTCACCACGGCTGTTGCATTATTGTTCACAATACCACCGGCTTGGTTGTTGTATACCATCACGTGTGAGAGGCGGCCGGCATTCCAAACAGCACTTGCACCTTTATTATCACGTATAGTACTGAAGGTTACAGATGCTCCGGATAGAGCCATAAGGCCACTACCGTTTACTGAAGCGGTATTATTATGTACAGTTGCATTCACCATGCGGCTATTGGCTTTAAGTACCACGCCGGCGCCATTAGGCGCACTATTGGCTGTAATAATACAGTTATCCAACAAACCGTTTACGTTCATCATCACACCGGCGGCTGAGTCGGCGGCAAGGCCATTTTGTATGGTAAAGCCTTCAATACGGGTGGAGATTGTATTAGCGCCAATTTGTTTCACCACACGTTGTGTATTATTGCCATCAAGTATGGTAAGGTTGTCCTTAGCATTTTGCGTTCCGCCTTTACCGGTAGAAGCGGCAGCATAACCACCTACTAATTGGGTATTGGCAGGCACGGCAAATGATCCTTTGTGTGTACCGGCAGCTACGCGCACTTCAACACCTGCAGGCTGTGTAGCGGCATAAGCCAAAGCATCTTGTAAGGCAGGAAAGGCCTTATCCCATGAAGTACCAAGTTCCGTTCCGGTGGAAGGAGAGTTTAATTTCACATAAGCTACCTTCAAGGGTGAAACGGTTTGGGTAGCAGCAGCATTCGTTTCATCGGTATATACCTTTACAGTAGTAGTAGTTTCAAAAACACGTGTATCGGTAATAGTCATCACCGCACTGTCGCTATAATAGAAACCGGAAATACCGGCAGTAGCTACTACCATATAAGTACCGGCTGCTGAAGGTTGGGTTGTTGATGCATTATAAGTTACCGCTATATCAAGGCCTTCCGGAGTAGTGGTTACTACAGGGCTTTTAGGCGTATTATCATAAGCATGGTCCAGATTGGAAAAATCAAATATAATAACCTCAGCACAACTGATGGAGGCTAAGGCATCATTACCACCCTTATAGGAGGCAGGTACCGTAAATTGAGCGTCACCCTGACAGTTGCGCTGCACCATAGCTCCGCTGCCGGCGGTATATACGGTAGCAAAAAGCTGCTGCATAGGAAGCAATGAGCAAAATGCGACTAAAAGAAGAATAACATACTTCATACTATATACCGGTTATTTTAGCATTTAACTTATACCATTTATTGCGCGACAAATCATTTTTATCAACTAGCAGCGTGTAGCTACGCGATAAGCCGATTCCGTCACTTGCATATACAGTAACCACGGTGGGTGTTTGTATTCCGTTTTCAAGAATATAGAAAACACAACGGCCTGACTGTTTTTCAGACACGCCGGGAACATAGCGGTAAGTTATATACTTACCTCCCGGATTATATTTTCCTTGGGAAAAATAGTATCCAGTTGCAGATACATTAAGAACCTTCACACTGTCAACACGAGCGTTTTGCAATCCCGGCATCGCATCATCAATGATATACTGGATATCTATTCGAGAAACCATACGTACTAAAGATATTTCAATATAAGGGCTACTACCCGCAACAATTTCGCAAGCTACAAAACCGGTAGAAATCAAAGGTTTTTCTACCTCGTCGCTATTACGCACTGTTTTTATCCTATATAAGAGATCTCTTTCTTGATTTACATTGGAAAACTCATCTCCTTTAGTATCCACGTTAGCCACTAAATATATGCGGCGGAATCCGGAAGTTGTAGAAATATTAAAAAGGCCGGAAGAAATTTGTGTACTATTGAATGTTTGTCTTGTTACCAAACTGCTGTCGACAGCATCAAACACAAAGGCTATAATGTCATTAATAGAAGTATCGGTAACAGTCACATATCCGGGATCACCGGGTAATGTGGCATTATGCAGGGCTGCTTGTTTATTAGCGGCAAAATCACCTGACACATCTTGCTTAATTTTCACCGCTAAGGATACTAACTCTCCCTTTACTTTAGTCTCAGTATTTATCTCTTTTGAGCAGGAAACAAACACTATTCCCAACAGCAAAAAAGCTGAGAGGAATAAAAGACTTTTATTTATATTGGTTTTCATCTTTGTGTCTTTATTAATTTTCTTCACCGTCCAAATCCTGATTAATTGTTTTTTCCCAATCTTTGAAACCGATGGCGTACTCAACATCACCGCTAAGATTGGCAATCCACACATTCACATTCATCACCTGATTGCGTTCTACGGCATTTACACTAATGGGGGCAAGGTTCAATGATATCCATGAATTGCCTCCGTCATTGGTGTATTCTGCCTTAATTCGCAAGCTTACAGTAGAAGCGTCAAAGGGAAAAGCTAAGGTAGACATTACATTATCTGTGAAATTTACAGTCAATTTACCGGCACGGTTACTATGGAGATTTCTTTCTTCTCCCTCTTCATTGGTTTTGCTTTTATAAGTGCTTTTTATGGTTACACTACCGGCGGCGTTTTTTCCGTCAAAATCCACCGACTCGGGAATATTTTCCAGGCTTATTTCCGTTACACGGAGACGAGCGATACCGGTGCTTATTGAAGCGAACATGGCGGCCTGGCTATAAGCTATATTCACATTGATCTTACTATTTATACGCTTTACCGATCCGCTCAAGGTATAGGAACCTTTTGATGAAATTTCAGTGGTTACAAGAGCATCACTGGCGGCTATTTCATTAACGGCAGGTGAGCCGTTAAGAATGCTGGTAACGGCAGCAGCTCCCGATAAGTGGAAACGAATATTATCCAGGTTTGAACCTAAGGCCATAGCGGAAGTTTTATCATACATGCCCAAACGGTTAAACACTACCAGTGTTTGTTGCTTGCCTACCGGTACTTTCAAGGTCGAATCAACAGTCCATACGGCATTATCAACATTCCAGGTCAGGCTATTGGTAATATCCGACACGTAGGTCATAATATTCGTAGGATTATTGAATAACATGGCGGTGATGTTATATAACATGGGGAAAGAGGCCGGTTTGGTTGTAGGCGAGTTATCCAAAATAGCATCTTGAGAAAAATAATTCGGAACGTCTAAAGAAAACACAGCCGAGGCAGACTCTCCTGTTCCACTGTTACTATTGGGAACAAGCATTGCCACTGTACTCTCCTTCTTTGAGCAAGAAAGTGCCAGGAAGGCAACCAGGGTTAAAAAAATTATTTTTTTCATGAAGTAAATTCAGTCTAGTTTCAGACTACAAATTTACGTTCTTATACTGTTAAGAAGTTTGAGTATTCGTTAAACAATACTATACTTCCTCACCGTCCAAATCCTGATCATCAATAATTACATGCCAGTCTTCAAAACTAAAGCCGTAGTTGAGATCACCTCTCAAGTTTTTCAACCAGATATTGAGATTGAGAATTTGATTGCGCTCAATGGCGTTGATGTTAATGGGAGACAGTGTTATCGAGTTCCATTTTAAACCGTTGTCGGTGGTATATTCAGCCTTTACGGCCAAGCTCACCCTTGTTCCGGGGAAAGGAAAAGTAAGGGTAGAAAAAACATTATCGGATACATTCACTGCGCCCTTATCCGTTTTGTTACCATTAAGCAGTTTTTCAGTAGCTGAAGCATTTTGTTTGCTTTTGAAGGACTGCTTTATATACAAAGATCTTGAAGGGTTTTCGCCGTTATAGTCAACGGATTCAGGAAGATTATTGATTTTTATTTCGCTTATGCGGATGCGGGCAATATCTGTGCCCAGGCCGGCAAACATGGCTGCCTGGCTATACGCAATATTAACCTGCAGTTTACTGTTTATTCGCTTGATAGTGCCGCCAAGGGTATAAGTTCCCCGCGAGGCAATAGTGGTTGTGGTGATGGTTTCGCTGGATGCTATTTCATGAATAGCAGGAAAGCCGTTCACTATACTGTCAACGGCATTACTGCCGGAGAAGTGAAAACGGAGATTGGATAAAAGGGTGTTGTAAGTAGTGGCCTTTCCGGTACTGCGATCATACATGCCGGATTGATTGAAAATAACCAGGGAGTGCTGTGTGCCGACGGGAACCAGCAAGTAGCCTCCGGCCCAGCTTCCGCTATTACCCGTCCACTCAATGGAGTTGGTAATATCATATGACTGTAATGTTTGTTGACTGGAGGCATCAAAGAGCATAGCAGTGATATCCTGCAAGGCAACAAATCCTGTGGGGGCAGTTGAACCGGCATTGCGCAAGCCGGCATTGCGGGTAACATAATTAGGAGCATTCAACGAAAAGGAAACAGCTGCGGTAGCCCCGGAGTTAACGGCAGTAATATCAAACGCACTTTCTTTAGTGCAGGCTGACAACATGAATGCTACCACAGCAAATATCCAAATCTTTTTCATTAGTTCGTTTTCTACAAAACGTTTTTTGTCTTAAAAAATACAGAAACGAGCAGCACATAACGCACTGCCCGTCCTTTATATTAGCATGTGAGATTATTCTGCATCTTCCACACCGTCGGTAGCTTGATCTGTAGCAGTTGTCCAGTCAACGAAAGTAAATCCGTATTCCACATCACCGGTTAAGTTCGCAATCCAAATGTTCACGTTAAGAATTTGGTTACGGCCAACAGCGCTTACAGGAATAGATCTCAAAGTTAGCGTTTGATAACTGCTTCCGTCAGTTGTATATTCACATACCACTTTCAAAGTTACTTTTGAAGCCGCAAAGGGGAAAGCCAAGGTTTCAAATACGTTATCAGTAGTCTTGCTAACAACACCATTGCTAGCTTTATCGCTGCTCAACAGTAGATTATTGTAGTCGTTTCTTGCAATGCTTACTTTACCGCTAGCGTTTGCACCGTCAAAGTCCACTGACTCGGGAATACTGTCGAATTGAACTGATTTTACTTTAATGTTAGCAGTAGCTGTACCCATAGTAGCAAACATGCCGGTTTGGTTGTAAGCGATGTTTACACGCAATTTGCTGTTCACACGTTTAACATTACCACCCAAGGTATAAGTTCCCCGTGAAACGATGGTTTGTGATTGGATGCTTTCGCTGGTAGCAATTTCATTTACAGTAGGTGTACCATTAGCAATTTCAGTAACAGTTGCAGTACCCGACAAGTGAAAACGTACATCAGCTAATTTGGTAGCAGTTCCGGAATCATACATACCGGCGCTGTTAAATACAACTAATGATTTT
>JAVBSQ010000173.1:0-4488 GCA_031556695.1 Bacteroidales bacterium
GCCATGGTACCGAATTAGGGGTGCAAATATACACATTTTTCAGATATTACCAAAAATAAAATCCATCTGTACCCTCGGATTAATATCAATTAAGACTTATTACTACGCTTACGCTGTGTTTCATCCAAAATAATCTTGCGAAGGCGCATAAAATGAGGCGTTACCTCTACATACTCATCTTCCTGGATGTATTCCAAAGCCTCTTCCAAACTAAAGATGATGGGCGGGGCAATAGCCATCTTCTCATCTGAACCGGACGCACGCATATTGGTGAGTTTTTTGGTCTTACATACATTAACACCTAAATCGTCGGCGCGGGTGTGCTCACCAATCACCTGCCCGGCATAAATCTCGTCGCCCGGGGCAACAAAGAACTTACCTCTATCCTGCAGTTTATCAATAGCATAAGCAATGGCTTGTCCGGTTTCAATAGACACCAGTGAGCCGTTAATACGTTGTTCTATCTCGCCTTTATATGCCTCAAAACCTTTGAACCGATGGGCTACGATAGCCTCTCCCTGCGTGGCGGTAAGCAGGTTGCTACGCAAGCCTATCAATCCACGGGCGGGAATATCAAAGTCGAGGTGCGTACGCTCCTCGCGGGTATTCATGTGCAACAACATACCCTTACGGCGAGTGGTCATCTCAATAGCGCGACCGGCAAACTCTTCCGGCACATCAATAGTGAGATGTTCTATAGGTTCGCAGCGAACGCCGTCAATGTTCTTATCAATCACCTTAGGCTGTCCCACCTGTAGTTCATAGCCCTCACGGCGCATGGTTTCAATGAGCACGCTGATATGAAGCACACCGCGACCGAATACGAAGAAAGAGTCGGCCGTGGGACCGGGTTTCAAACGCATAGCCAGGTTCTTCTCTAACTCACGCTCCAGGCGGTCGCGCAGATGGCGGGAAGTCACAAACTTACCGTCGCGGCCGTAGAAAGGCGAGTCATTAATAGTGAAAAGCATACTCATAGTAGGCTCATCAACAGCAATGGGCGGAAGGGCTTCAGGATTTTCATAGTCGGCAATAGTATCACCAATCTCAAAACCTTCAATACCTACCAGGGCGCACATATCACCGCATTTCACCTCCTCTACCTTCGCTTTACCCATGCCCTCAAAGGTCATCAGCTCTTTTATCTTCGATTTTTCAAAAGTTCCGTCACGTTTTGCCAACGTCACATTCATACCTGCACGCAAGGTGCCACGTGTTAGGCGGCCAATAGCCATGCGGCCAACGTAAGGTGAATATTCCAGTGAGGTCACCAGCATCTGCGGTGTGCCTTCCACTATAGCCGGTGCCGGCACCTCTTCCAAAATCAAGTCCAACAGAGGGGTAATATCAGTGGCCGGTTTACGCCAGTCCAGCGACATCCAGCCCTGCTTGGCGCTACCATACACCGTTTTGAAGTCCAATTGTTGTTCCGATGCACCAAGGGTAAACATCAAGTCAAATACTTGCTCGTTCACCTCGTCGGGTCTGCAGTTTTGCTTGTCTACCTTATTCACCACCACCACAGGTTTTTTATTCAACGCAAGGGCTTTTTGCAACACAAAACGGGTTTGCGGCATAGTGCCTTCAAAAGCATCAACTAACAGTAACACACCATCGGCCATATTCAACACACGTTCCACCTCTCCACCAAAGTCCGCATGGCCCGGCGTGTCAATCACGTTTATCTTGTATCCCTTGTACATTACCGACACATTCTTAGCCAGAATAGTAATACCGCGCTCACGCTCCAGGTCGTTATTATCAAGCACCAGTTCACCCGGTTTCTCCGATTCACGGAAATTCTTTCCCTGCATAATCATACGGTCCACCAAAGTGGTTTTGCCGTGGTCAACGTGGGCTATGATAGCAATATTTCTAATTTTCTGCATATATGTGTTTTGTATAAGGGGCGCAAAGGTACGTAAAATTACGAATTACGAATTATGAATTATGAATTATTTTAAGTTCGAGATAAAAAAACAGCCTGAATTCCAAAGAATACAGGCTGTAATAAATTATTTGTCTGAACAAATTAGAAGCAGTAGCGTACGCTCAAAGCGCCGCTCCAGCCGAAACCGGCACCGTTCATGAAGTACCAACGGGGGTTAGCATCAATACCGATAGCCAGGGGAATATCGAATTTGTATTCCAAACCAATCATACCATCAATAGCAAGATTGAAGTTATCATCAAACATACCAATAGAAGCGCCGGGACCAACAAACCAGTAAAGGCCGTCGGTGATGTTCCATTCCCACATGTAAATACCGGTAAGATCAAGATAACCGGGCTTAGTAAAACCGAATTCACCGATAATTTCAAAAGCGTTTTTATCGCTGATGAATTGTTTGTAGGTAACACCCACGCTTGAGCCTAAACGAAGGCCCAATGACTTTTCGTAAGCCGATTGTGCATTGGCGCTAACAGCAAATAAAGCCACCACTACAACAAGTAATAATTTTTTCATAATTATAGATTTAAGATTAAAATTTTTCGAGGTGCAAAAGTATGTTTTTTTTAGAAAATCACAAAATTTACTTATAATTCTTAATCTAAAATTAATACACATGGCTATCCTTGTCACCTAACTCCTCCGCACTCATTTTCTTACTCATAGCTCGCCAAACATAAGCTATATACCCCACAATAAAAGGCATTAAAAGCGACACAAAAGCCAACACCTTCAGTGTAAATTCACTGGACGAACTATTGTACAATGTTAGCGAATATTGCGGATCCACCGTGGAAGGGAAATAAGCAGTATCATTTAACCCCGCAGCCATCAGCAAGCTCCACACTGCTGCAACTACCCCACTTCCCGTCATCCAAAACGAATGTTTTTCATTAAAGAATAATGCTTTTATCAAGCCAAACAACACTAATAACACCCCCAACAACAGCATTCCACCTAATGCAGGAAGCTCCAGCATATTAATGAAATATTTATGCATTACGGCTGAAATACGGCCTGTAGCAGGGTTCACTTCATAACCTGTCAGCATGAAAAGATATACCAACAAACCAACAAATAACAATACAAAGCAGGCGGCATGCGGTAATAGCATTTTTTTCGCACGCTGCACCAAAGCATCTTTATCTATCTGCATCATCACAAACAACAAGCCCATGGTGCGCGACAAGAAAAACAACACCATACCCAACAACAAATTAAACGGGTGAATTAAAGCATCTAACCCGCGCCAATCATTGTCCCAATGAGATATTACGGGCATGGATAAATTTACGATATTATTTTTTTCCATCACAAAACTACCACCTGTAAAAAACATACCCACGGCCACACCCAATAGCAGTGTACCAAACAATCCGTTCAGAAATAAGAAGCGATCATAATTTTTTTCTCCCAAAAAATTAGCCGGCTTACTCCTGTATTCGTAAGATACAGCTTGTATTACAAAGAAAAAAAGCAAGAGCATCCACAGCCAGTAGGCTCCACCGAAGCTCGTAGAATAGTATAACGGGAATGCCGCAAACATCGCACCGCCAAAAGTCACCAGCGTAGTAAACGTAAGTTCCCACTTATGTCCCAGCGCATTCAATAAAAGCGCCCTGTCCTCCGTAGTCCCGGCCAGGCGGTACATCAGCGACTGTCCCCCCTGCACAAACAGCAAGAACACCAGCAGTGCGCCTATCAGCGACACCACACACCACCAATACTGTTGTAGAAATATGTACATATAATTGAAAGTTGAAAATGGAAAATTAAAAATGATCTTAAATTTTTGAATCTTTGAATTTTTAGGTAATTATATACAACTTTACAGTAAATGAAAAATAAAATAGATAAAATTATTTCATTGAATTCGTCAAATCTTGCTGATGTTTTTCATATTCTTCATCCGAAAAACTTTCTGCTAAACTTTTTGATCGCAACAAAACACGTAAATTTTCTTGAAAGTAAATATCCTGACGACTCATTTGAGTTCCGAAATATTTCGGGGAATAAAAGCGATCTATCTCGGTCTGCTTTAGATTTTTATACCCCAAGTCCAGAGCAATCTCTGATAGCAAATCAAGTAAAAATGAATTATTACGATCAAAGTGAGGGGAATTCTCATTCAAGCTATCAAGATATTCTCTCCAAGATTGTCTAACTTTAGGATTATTTTGAAATACAATATCTATGGTGTTTAGAGCGTCTACGAATTCCTTTGATAGTGGATTTGATTTTCTATTAGCCATTAGTGTTAAGAATAGGCTTAACTGTGCATCTTTTTTAGATTTTCTATTTTGATATTTTATACCTATAAACCATAGTATAAAAGGGATTAAAGAAATAGAAATAATTTCTCCATAAGCTAAAAAGAAGTCATAGAATGTCATAATAGAGGCTGTGAAAGATTTTGTGTAAACGATTTTTTGCGATGTAATTTTTCATTGTTTAATTCTCTGCAAATTTAATCATAAATTGATTCAATATCACCCCCCAGTTTCGGATGGGCATTGTCCACTTCTTTTCGATATTTT
>JAVBSQ010000110.1:0-2578 GCA_031556695.1 Bacteroidales bacterium
GACGTTTGAGGGCTTCACACCGGATTCCATGAGCGTGGGGCAGCAGTGGACATTGGCGGATACACGCGACGGAAAGACTTACCGCATCCGGTTAATGCCTGACGGGCACCACTGGATGGTGGATGATTTGCGCTACGGCGGGCAGCAGGATGCCTGTGCAGGCAAAGAGTGGCTGAAATTTGACACCACCCTTTACACCAACCGCTTCGGCGATGGTACTTATGGCGACTGCCGCCATAACCCGCAGCCGGGCGCCGGGTACCTCTACAACTGGATGGCCGCCACCCAGCAGGGAACACCGCTGATCCACCCCGGGGTAAGCTCCGTGTTAAGCTGCTCAGGGATCAAAGGCGACGGTAACCGCTGCCGGGGACTTTGTCCCGGGGGATGGCACCTGCCCACCAAGGACGAATACGATGCACTCAATGGGGCCATACGCGAAAATACCGGCTGCGGGCATGATGCCTGCCTCGATAACCGCTCCCTTTGGGAAGGGGTGCGTGGTGGAGTGGTATACCCCAGCGGGCAGGCTGATTACCAGGGTGAATCCGGGGCGTATTGGGCCTCTACCACCTATGCCATCGACAGCCCTACTTACCTGTTCTTTACCCAGGGGCTGGCAAAAACAGAACGGGGCACGCATATGCAGGCCTTCGGGATGACAATCAGGTGCCTGAGGACCTATTAATGGTGGAAAGGTACAAGGTGAAAGGCTATAGGGTAATGAACAATGAATAATTAGTAGCGTTTTGATGTTTGTAAAAAAAGTTCTTTGAAAGTATTGTTGTAGTTGGGTTGTAGAAGATTTTAAGCCTGCAACGATTTGAAATTTTGCAAATTCTTATTTTTGTAACTAATTGATAATTAGAAATCATGAATAAGGAGAAGTATATTTTTGCACAATTAATAGAGTTGGTATCCCCTAAATCCTTTCAAACCATTGTAAAACGTCATCATGGAGAGTATAAAGTGAAGGATTTTTCTTGTTGGCGACAATTTCTGTGCATGGTCTTTGGACAACTTACCCATCGTGAAAGTATCTCCGACACATTAATATGCTTGGAAGCTAATTCTGATAAGCTCTATCATATGGGAATAGGAAAAATTGTTGCAAAAAGTACACTAACAAAAGCCAATGAAAATCGCTCCTATCGCATCTATGAAGATTTGGCAATGTTGCTTATCCAGCAAGCAAAACAGTTATATCAAGGAAGTAGTTTATTAGACATAAATCTTCAAAATAATGTCTTTGCCATTGATGCAACTACTATTGATTTGTGCTTGTCGTCCTTTTACTGGGCTTCATTTCGTAAAACAAAGGGAGGAATAAAATTGCATACCATGCTTGATTTGAAAACAGCTATTCCTGAATTTATCCTGTTTACAACAGCTGCTGTTCATGAAGTGCAGGCATTGGATCAAATAAGCTTTCAAGCCAATAGTTTCTACATTATGGACAGGGCTTATGTGGATTTGAAACGCTTATATAAAATCCATATGTGTGACGCATTTTTTATAACACGGGCTAAAAGCAATATGGATTTTAAGCGGATATATTCCCATCCTGCCAATAAAGAAGAAGGTATAATCTGTGACCAGTCCATTGTTTTCAATAACTTTTATCCTGCTAAATTCTATCCTGAAAAAATGCGAAGAATAAAATTTTATGACCAGGAAAAAGGAAATACGCTCATCTTTTTGACCAATAATTTTCAGCTCAAAGCCAGTGATATTGCTCTGCTTTACAGGCATAGATGGGATATTGAATGTTTTTTCAAATGGATTAAGCAACATTTAAAAATTAAATCCTTCTGGGGACATTCTGAAAACGCAGTCAAGACACAGGTATGGATCGCAATATCTGCTTATGTTTTAGTAGCTATTGCCAAGAAGAAATTTAACCTACAACAATCACTCTACGAAATTCTACAAATTTTAAGTGTATCCATGCTTGAGAAAAAGCCTATTAATCAACTCTTTCAACAAACTCAACTACAATATGACAAAGAACAAAAATGTAACCAATTGAAAATATTTTAATTATATCGAAACGCTAGTAATTGTTCATTATTCATTAAAAATATATGAGCCTAACCGATTTTCAACAACAGATTCTTGCCGGAATACCTGCGGAGTTGCCTGCTCCGAAGGCCTATGACCCGGCGGTCAACCATGCGCCGAAGCGCAAAGATATACTGACTAAAGAAGAAAAAAAATTAGCGCTAAAAAATGCATTGCGCTACTTCCCGGCCAAACACCATGCCGTGTTAGCCCCGGAATTTTACAAAGAATTGGAGACTTACGGACGTATTTACATGTACCGTTTCCGTCCCGGTTATGAGATGTATGCCCGCCCCATTGACGACTACCCTCACCGGTCGCGGCAAGCGGCCTCCATTATGTTGATGCTGCAGAATAATCTGGACAAAGCAGTGGCACAGCACCCGCACGAGCTGATCACCTATGGTGGAAATGGCTCGGTATTCCAAAACTGGGCGCAGTATCTGCTCACCATGCAATACCTGGCTACCATGACCGATGAGCAAACATTAGTGCTTTACTCCGGACATCCGATGGG